>DASRVI010000423.1:0-6421 GCA_035655135.1 Acidobacteriota bacterium
GTACTACCAGATGATATTATTTGTGTAGAGCACCCAGACTATGATGAATGCTGTGTTGGGGGGTACTAAAAAATTAAGTCAAAAACTATAGCCTTATAACAATTTATCAAGGTGAATTGAAATCCAAACGATAATAATTTAAACTAATTACTTTCCTTTTTGAGCTATACTCCAACTTCATTAGACTCAAATTTCATCATCCTCCGGGTTAAAAGGTTATTTCCTCTATCCCGAAGGTTGAGGGGTAAAGCTGAATATCCTTTCGATGAATAATATATTTAAAGTCATTACTTCACCAATCAAACCATGGATTGGAATTGAATGAAGGAATTTATGTTTCATAAATGAAGATAATTAAAATTTTAATTCTAGTTATTTTTACAATTTCAAATTATTTTCTTTATGGGGAAGAAATATCTAAATTTACTGATTTATTTAAGAAGGAGAAAGAAATAAGTATTCAAACTAAAGGTACAGAAATCGGGTATTTATATGAATTGAGAGTTGATTTAAATAAAGATCTTATATTTTTGGACAGAAAAGGTTGCCAAATATTAATATTTGACAATAATGGTAATTTTTTAAGGAGATTTGGAAGAAAAGGAGAAGGGCCAGGCGAGTTTAAGTTTCCAATCTCCATTACAATTGATAATAATAATATTTTTGTTTTAGATTTTTCTCTCAAAAGGATAAGTAAATTTGATAAAAATAAAGGGTTTATTAATTCGTTTATAATTTCTAGTGCTCATGAACCAGCATGGAGTATAAAAGTAAATTCAGAAGGGTTTATATTTTTAAAAGGATTTAAAAGAAAAAATTACAAGCACTTAGAGTCTGGTATGTGGATTAATAAATATACCTCAAAAGGAAAATATTTAACCTCGTTTTTTCCATCAAATAAATTCAATAAAAATTGGGTTTTGAGAATTGCCCCTTTTTGTAGTTTTGATATTGACAAAGAAGATATTATATATGCTGTTCAACATTGTGATTATAAAATCAGTAAATATAATTCAGAAGGAAAGCTATTAAAAACATTTGGTAAGACGCCTTCATATTTTAAGCATCCTAATATTAAGGAAAAAGTAGATTTTAAAAGGTTTAGTACTAAATTTGAATTGTTAAAGAGGTTAAAAGAGTTGTCAGTATCTTGGACTAAACTTATTGATATAATAGTGGTCAGGAATAGATATATCTTGCTTATTTTAGAAATGAACAATTTAATCAAAGAATTTGATAAGAAATATGTAATTGATATTTGGGACAGAGAAGGAAACTTCATAGTCGGGGGAATCCAAACTAATTATAGGCTTTTATGCAAAAACAAAGAAGATTGTTTATATTTTTTAATTTATACAGATGAAGAAGAACATTTGGAAAGAGATCCTCTATATATAATTGGAAAATATTGCATAAAATTAAATTAAACAATGAAATCAAGATATTTAATTGGAGTAATAATCTTACTGGGGATAATAAATTTACTACTTCTGCATAAAAATTACATCTTAAGAGAACAAATTAAAAAAGAGATTGATGTTTTAATAAATCCTTCCCTCCAGATAGAGTGGATTCCCAATTTTGAATTATATGATTTAAATATGGTAAGATATAATTCAGAAGAAATATCGAGGAATTCACCTTATACACTTTTGGTATTTTTCTCTCCGATAGATTGTGCTCCTTGCTTGGAAGAGAAAGACCTATGGAAAAGGATTTCAGAAGAAGGGAAGGTAAAAATTGTGGGTATAGGCAGACACATCGATATGAAAGAACTTAGGGATTGGGTGGAAAATTCTGAGATATTTTTTCCTGTTCTATATGATATAGAATCTAAAGTGACAAAAAAGTTCGGCATAAGTAAAACACCATTGAAAATATTGATAAATAACAAAGGGAAAATTATATTAATTGACAGAGTTAGAATTACTTCATCTGAGCAAGAGGAATTTATTGAGATATTATATGAAATTACAAAGAATTAGAAAAGAAATTGCGTGCTTTGGTAATTTTTTAAATTTTGCGGTATAAATTTAAGAAACTTTATTTAATGGGGATTAAAATTAGAAGAAAAACTCTTTTTGCTATTTTGTCAATTTCTTTCATTTTTACTTTATTGCTTTATTCAAAGAGAAAACCTGAATTACCCTCAAAATACAAAAAATGGATCAAAGAAGAAGTCGCCTACATCATTACCCCGGCGGAAAAGGAAGTTTTTTACAAGCTGGAAACAGATAAAGAGAGGGATCTGTTTATTAAAGAATTCTGGCGACAGAGAGATCCCACACCCGGAACACCCAAGAATGAACTCAGAGAAGAACATTACAGAAGGATCAAGTATGCAAACGAGAACTTTAGAAGAGGTACATCTCTAAAGGGATGGAGGACGGACAGGGGGAAATTTTATATTGCTCTGGGGAATCCCGTTCATATTGAGAAATTCAGAGCATCGGGAATCTATCCAATAGATATCTGGTATTATCAAGGCAATCCAAAATTCGGGCAACCCCCCACATTCCGCCTTCTTTTTTTCAAAAAAAATGGGATGGGGGAATTCGTGCTTTACAACCCTCTTTCAGATGGACCAAGAAGCCTAACTCCCTTAATTTATGGTGGTACGTTTAAAGATCAAGACAAAGCAGCTTATAATTTAATAAGAGATCGGGTATCGATTGATCTAGCCGCATCCTCTCTTTCCTCTTTTCCTGGTGAAGGTTTTTCTTTTGATAGTGGATGGAAAATCCGGATACCTTCCACCATCTTGGTAAGTGAGGCGCATACTTACCCACACAAGAAAGTTCAAGATGATTATGCGTATGAATTTTTAGAGCATGGAGGAATCGTTGAAGTAAGCTATTCCGTCAACTACATAGGGAACCGGTACAGGATCAATATTCTTCAGGATCCCGCAGGACTTTACTTTGTTAATTACGCCCTGGAACCTGACAATCTCTCTGTGGATTTCTACCAGGATAAATATTTTGCCAATGTCAAGACTACGCTAAGGGTGACAGACCGCGACGAAAAGACCATCTATCAAAGGGAGCGGAGCATTCCGATTGAGCTTAGAAAAGACCAGTTGGCGAATATCAAGGAAAGGCCTTTTCATCTCTGTGGTTCCTTCCCTATAATTCCTGGAGATTACACATTACACATGTTGTGGGAAAATACGGTTACAAAAGAATTCACTTCCCTGGAGGAAAACCTGACGGTGCCGGAGGTAGGCAATTTGTTGATGAGTCCCCTGATAATGGCGAACAAGGTCAACAGAGACTCTCCCTACAAAGAGATAAACAAAGCCTTTCAGGTGGGGAGTCTGCAGATTTACCCCTCGCTCAGGAATATTTTTTCAAACACCGAGCCTTTATTTGTGTTTTTTCAGGTTTTCGCATTAGATGAGGAGCTGAAGGACAGAGGAATTCTGGAGTTCCGGTTTTTATCCGGAGAGAAGGTCATAAAAACAATCCAGAAAGACGTTGATTTATATGATGGCAGCCAAAACTTTCTGGAAGAATTCCCTTTGGATGAATTTTCTCCGGGAAGATACAGGATAAACATTACACTTCTGGATAACGAGGGGCAGGAATATCTGCAAAATACTGAAGAATTTTCCGTCACTCAGAAAACACTGCCTGATCCATGGATTTTGTCTCAAACAGATGCAGGAGCAGGAGATACGGTATACTCTTATATCCTGGGAAATCAATTCCTGAATAAAGGAGAAACGGAAAAAGCTCGCCATGAATTAGAGAAGGCCTGCGATAAAGAACCTGATTCATTGGATTACGCTTTAAGCTATGCCAGAGTTCTTTTCATTTCAAAAGAATTCAAAAAAGCGAGAGAAATCCTCTTGCCTTTCATAAATGCAAAAAAGGAAAATTTTACGCTTTATTATTATCTAGGAAAAGCATCTCAGGAACAAGGTGAACTTGAGGAAGCAATTTCTTATTATCAGAAAGCTATTTCTCATAAGGGAAATATTGTTGAAATACTCAATTCAATTGGTTACTGCTATTTTCTGTTAGGGGAAAATGAAAAGGCTTTGCGAAGCTGGAAAAAATCCTTAGAGATAAATCCTCGCCAAGAGAGAATTAAGAAAGTGATTGAAGTTATAGAAGAGCAAAAAAAATGAATTATTCCCAATCCAAATTAATAAAAAAAGATAAAAATAGAATAATACTCACCTTGCTATTACTACTCATCCTGTTTACCTTCTATCAAAATATTATTGCTCAAAATAACTCAAAAGAGAAAGCTGTGCAGATAAAATTAAGCAAGATACTGAAAAAAGCCAGAGAATATTGTAGCAGATTAAAGCATTCAGCTTTTGATTTTGTTTGTATAGAGGAAATAACAGAGGTAACAGACCACTCTCGTGATATTGTCCAGAATATTTTGGTTCGAACACCTACTGGGGATTATGGTCAAATTGAAACTCACTTTAAAATTCCTAAAACAAAAGAGAAAAATAAATATATTTATGATTATCAATTAATTCGAAAAGATTATAAAACAAAAGAGCGCAGAATATTATTAGAAGAGAATGGCAGGAAAAAACACAAAAAAGACGCTCAATTGAAAACTGCTATATTTCACTATAAAAAGGTATTATTTGGACCTATTGACCTTCTTAGTGAATATTGGCAGCAACATCATGACTATAAAATAGTGGGCCAAGAAATGTTAAATGGAGAGAAAGCAGTGGTTATAGAAGCTATTCCTCACTCCTCACTAAAAAAAAGGCACCTTTTTGGAAAGATCTGGGTAAAAGAGTGTGATTTTAGAATATTAAAAATAGAATGGAATCAAAAAGCCATAGGAAATATTCAGATAATAGAAGAGATAGCTAAAAGATACAAGGCAGAGCCTCAAATTACCTTAATTTCAGAATTCAACATTGAAAAGAATGGGATTAGATTTCCCAGTAGATATTTTATTGAAGAGGCATATGTTAGTAAGAAAGGGAAAAAGTTTATCAGGTCAGAGACAACTGTTATCTATAAAGATTATAAATTTTTCACCGTAGAAACTGTAATTAAATATTGAACTAAACCGCTTCGCGGTATAAAATCCTTTATCTCTCGCCAACCTTCTTCGAAGAGACTAAGATTAAGGTTGCGACAGAAAGACGTATGTTAAAGATTATCTATCGGATGTTAAGGATAGGAAATTCGTTTTTTTGTTGATGATGATTTACTCTCGATTTCATCAAATTTCCGCCCTCTAAGCGACTTCATCGCCCATTATACATATAAAATAAAGGACAAGTCAACAAGAAACTCACCAAAAAGAGAGAACATCAGAAAATCACTCTTCGTGAGGCATAGAAAGAATAGAGATCCCCCTTGGGTCTTAATTAGGGGAATTAGTGTATCAAATGTATTCGAGTCTATCCTCAGCTGCTATAGAGAGCTGAGCTTGAGGAGGCGGGGGCCGAGCAGCCTTAAAAGTCAGATTAAGATGTTTGATGATTTTGTCTATGACTTTATAGTCTTCAATAAAGGAGACAATGCGCATGGTTTGCCCGCATTTGGGACAGATGAGGGGATCGATCTCATAAACCTTCTTTATCATCTCAGCCCATCCTTTAGAGGGGATAAATGGATCTTCATCTTCAATAATAAGGGGAGACAAAGGATCGGATCCTGTTTTTCTCATCTTTCCTCTGTGGGCATTGGCATAGAGGCCGTATTATGCTGAGTTCAAAATTATGCTGAGTTAAGATTTTCTCGTCCTCATAATTCCCTCTATTTCAAAAGCCTGCATCTGTTTTTCTCCTTCCCAAACTCAGCATAATAATCAATATAATTTTTCACAAAAAAATAGGAAAGCAGCAAAAAAGTTTATAAGTGAAAGAAATCATCAGAGAATCCATCTTTAAAAGTCGTGCTGTATAAAGATAGTGATTCCATTTTATCCTTCCTCGAGAGCCTGTAATTATGCTGAGTATCATGGAACGTAACCGGTTAAAAATCAGGGTATTACCATAATAACTCAGCATAATTTTGAACTCAGCATAATACAGCTTATGCAAAGCTTTGCATAAGCCGTAGTAGCGGACCATAACCTGTCCTTTGTCAGGGATGTGAGAGGTCACCCGGGCTATAAACTCCAGATAATCCATAGACTCTGTCTCAGAGCTGTGTTTCCCGTATTTATAGACCACCTGCCCCTGAGCCTCATCCAGAGTTAATCTTTTTAGAGAGAGGATAGGTCTTATCATGTATTTGCCCACTCTCTCAGTCTCTTCTTTGCTTTCAGTTCTAACTTTGGAGTGCACATTGAAGCCTGTATGGCGCCAGTGCATTATCTTTTGGACTAGGTCTTTATTGATCAACTGTTTACGGAGGAGAAGCGAGAAGACCTCAAGTGTGAAAAACCTACAGAGAAGAGGATCATTGAAACAAGAGACTCTGTGGAA
>DASRVI010000424.1:0-2760 GCA_035655135.1 Acidobacteriota bacterium
CCTTGTTGAACCGATGAACCTCATCAATAAAAATAATAGTGGGCTGATCATAAAGCCGGCTATGTTCCTCAGCATTTTCCATTACTTTTTTGATTTCTTTTATGCTTGAAAGAACTGCGCTGTAAAACATACAGGGAAGGTCAAAATGGTCAGCTAATATAGTACCTAAAGTGGTCTTTCCAGAACCTGGGGGACCCCAGAAAATCAAAGAGACCAAATTATGGGATTTAATCATTTGAGAGACTATTTTTCCTTTCCCAATAAGATGCTCTTGACCATAAAACTGATCCAAGGCTTTGGGCCTCATGCGTTCAGCTAGTGGAGTGTATTTCATTTTCACCTCTGATCCACAGAATATCCCAGCCATTCTCTATAGTTAGAAGTATTGATCTTTCCCATTGAGTATTTTCTATGCCAGTCATCTGGGACCGGCATTTCTTTATAGAGCAACTTCCTGTTCGCTTCCAGCAATAACGGTCTTTTTTTCATAAAATCAGCCGCACATATAATACTTCGACCTGATTTGAATCCAATTTTTTTTAGCAAAGCATACCCCTCATTATTCCTTAAGAGATGATGATCTATAATCAAAGTCTCAACTTGTCTTGAAAGTCTGACAGCATTGTTCCATGATTCATCTCTTTTCTTCTTTGATATACGTTTGAGATACAAAGGAGGTCCTGAGACTAAGACTATGTGAGGTTTCCAGCTTATTATCTGAGAGACTGCGTTAGAGTTAAGCAGCTGAATATCTGATGCATGCACAAAAACTTTTTCATCCTCAATACGGGTCATCATCACGGTCCCCATCCCACTTTTAGGCTCCCCATGGAATACAGGTCTTGAAAATTTAAACGAATCATCTGTTTTCCCTTCTGCATTTGGCAGAGACCGGTCAAACAAATCTGACAACTTGTTTCGTCTTCTTCTCATTAAAGATGACATTTCATTGTTTCCTTTACACCACAATCGGGGCTTTACAAAATATGGAGCCGCTCTTTTAGCATCAAGCTGATAAGGATTAGCATCAACTAAAGGAATATGATCCCCATGAAAATGGCTTATAACAATATCCGTGCTCCCTTCAAGCTCCTTTAGAATATTTTCTTTGACTTTCTCCCCCACTGCAATTTGGAAAGGGTGAGGAAGAAGTCCATCCCGCCTATACCCTAATGCCACACCAGGATCAATGATGATTTTTCGTTCGCTGGTCTTAATCACACAGCAAAGTCCCCGAACCCCTAAAGATTCTGTTCCGATGATCTGAATCTGCATACTGTCACATAATACCAAACATCTTTATAGAAAAATATCTCAAATAAATGAATTCTATTTGAAATGCAGATTCCTTATCCCCTCCTTATCCCTTTGCAAATTAACAAACTCTGTCATAAAAAATGAAGAATCGAATATATAAAAAAACCTGTAACAGAGAAATCAAATCACCATCTAAAACGTCTTCTATTGTAACGATAGTCAAGAAATTTTCCTCTGCCAAGTCCTCTTCCGCAGCCGTATCCTCCACCGAGTCGCCATCCATAACCAATTCCTCTACCAATCCCTCTTGCGTAGCCATATCTTCGATCGTATCTGCTGTAATAACGTCCCTGTCCGTAATAATTTCTCATTCCTCTGCCTGGGTCCCATCCAAATCCACCCCTAAAACGGTAGGGACCTAATCCACATCCAAATCGGCCAAGTCCAAGTCCCAGATAAGCTCCATAACCACCATATCCATAAGTTGAGTCGAATATAGCTTTTTGTTCATCTGTCAGTAGATTTCTAATTTTTTCATTGAATTGATTTTCTTTTTCGAAAATTTGGTCCTCAAACTTATAGATTTTTTCTATGACTTTATCGATCTCTTCCCTACTAGGACTTCTCTGCATTTCCAATTCATCCATTTCTATGTACAAGTTCCTGAGTTCAGAATTAAGAGGAATTAGTTCTTTTTCGAGTTGAATTTCAAGTCTGTTTATTTCTTGAATCTGTTTATCTGTAAGATCCAATCCAATTAAATATCCATCCGTGCGAGCGTTTCTATAGTATCTCTGTGCAAAACTAAAATTGCAGATAAATAAAACACTTAATAAGATTAATGCTAAGATGAGAAAATTTTTTTTCATATCTGTTCTCCCTCTCTTATATATTAACCATTAAATCATATTATTGTACAGTCCTTCTCCATTGTCAAATTCTTGTATTTGAAAGGAATCATTTCTAAAATCGCGGATAAACAGGTGATGGATAATGTTTATTAAGGGGAGAGGGCAAGGGATGAGGAATCCCTTACCCTTCCCCTTGTCTTTCAAATAAACTCTATCACGATTTTAGAAATGCTTCCTATTTGAAAGTAAAACCAAACAAATCAAAATACCCTTAGGGATCCTCAAAATATCTGTAAATATTGACCTTGTTCAAAATCCATGTTAATGTTACAAAAGTTAAAATATTTATTCGTCATGATTCAATCGAAAAATTCCGATAAGATTGTATATACATTATCTGAAGTGATTAAAATTACCAACATAAAACCCAAAACTCTTTCCAGGTGGGAAAAAGAATTCTATTTTTTAAATTCCGGACGAACAGGATCGGGAAAGAAGATTTTTAGGGAAAAAGATCTTAACATCATAAAAAGATTAAAGGAACTTATTGAAAATAAAGGTTTAACTCATGCCGGCGCTAAAAGGAAAATTGAAAACGAATTCAATATAAAAGGTTCTGCCCCTGTAAATCCTGAACGTTTAAAAAAACTTC
>DASRVI010000425.1:0-3336 GCA_035655135.1 Acidobacteriota bacterium
GTGAACAATACCTGGCCTGGTTTTAGGGCCTACTTTTTTCACCTCAGGAAAATGATACACCAGGGCATTAACTAGAGTGTGCTTTTGGATCTTAGCCCCGGGATGCACCACCATTCCTGAAGCTTTGTTGATCACCGCTACCCACCCGTCCTGATAAACAATATCCAAAGGAATGTCTTCAGGAACAATTTTTACAGGAGCTGGAAGCTTGTATTTGATTTCAATTTGATCTCCACAGCTTATGCGGAAGCTCGGTTTTTGGATAATTTTAGAATTAACCAAAACTTTTTCCTGCTGGATCATATTCTGGACCTTTGAGCGGCTCAGCTCCCTGATTAATCCGCTCAGATATATGTCTAGTCTTTGGTTCTCATCAGATTCATCTTTAACTCTGAACTTTTTATGCGGCACGTTTTTTCTTCTTTTTTAAGAAAAAGATCAATCCAATGCCTGAGATTACTCCCAATAGGCAAAAAAGTTGAGGCAGAGAAAGGCTGAGATAAGGAGATGGATTGTCTATTAGATATAATTCCGGAGAATGATCCCCCCTATAAAACTCTGTGAAATATCGGATAATAGAATAATTTATGATATAGAAAGAAAAGACAATCCCGTCTAATTTCTTTTTTTTCAATAAGATAAAGAGAATGATAAAGTTAAGAAAATTCAGACTTGATTCATAGAGCTGAACAGGATGAATAGAGGTACCAATCGGTATTCCAGTGAGATTATGAGCGTATTCACTGGTGAAAGTAACGGCTAAAGGAGAGGAACACGCTCGGCCGTAGCAGCATCCTGCGCTGAAACATCCTATACGGCCAAAACCATGGCCCAGAGCAATAGCAGGAGCAATAATATCCGCTGTTTTCCAGGTCGGTATCTTATGCTTCCAAAGATACCAGAGAGCAAACACCAATCCAGCAATAAGCCCTCCCTGGAATACTCCTCCTGATCTGGCTAAGGTCAATAACTCACCTGGATATTGAATGTAATAGGAGGCGTTCCCTATAAATAAGACTAACTTAGCTCCCACTAAGGATATGATTATGGTATAAAAGGCCATGTCGATTATTTTAACCGCGGGAAGCTCTCTCTTTTTTGCCTGAACATAGACAAACCATAGTCCAAAGGCCACTCCCACCGCCATCATAAATCCATAAGTGTGAATAGTGACAGGTCCGATTTTTACGAGCACAGGGAACATTGGGCACCCCTCTTAAAAAGTAATAGATATATCATAAACACAGCCCCGATAGTAATGCAGGAATCCGCCATATTAAAGGAAGGCCAGTGCCAATTATTTATGTGAAAGTCAAGAAAATCAATCACATAACCTCTTAACAGCCGGTCCAAAGAATTACCCAGCGCCCCGGCTATGATTAAAGATAAAGTGAATTTTAATAAAAATTCTGAAGATGGCACTTTAATGAAAAAATACACAACAACAGCAAACGCAGCAAGTGAGGCAGTGGTGAGCACATAAAAAATAAAGGAATTTCCTGTCTGGTTGAATAAACCGAAAACAGCCCCTCTATTATGAACATGGCTTATATTGAAAAATCCCTTGATAACTGTTATATGTCCCCCGTAAGGAACAGCCCTGTTTATGATGCTTTTACTGACCTGATCAAATATCAATAAGCCAGCAATAATCATCAAATATAAAAACGTGCGTTTCATTTCTTTATTGAGCTCACCACCTGCTGGCATCTTTCACAAAATTCGGGATACTTCTGACTGGTGCCCACAGTGGGAGAATAATTCCAACATCTCTCACACTTTTTCCATTTGACTCTTTCAACTTCAATCTTTATTTCTTTTCTCTGGTCTTTCTTCAAACTCACGGAAGAGACAATAAAAAGCTCATTGAGATAGGACTGATATTTTTTAAGCAGGGGATATGATGAAAAAGGAACACGGATAACCACTTCCGCTTCTAAAGAATTTCCAATGATTTTGCCTTCCCTGGCTTCTTCAAGCTTTTTTAATACCTTCTCTCTTAATTCTCCCAGTTTCTCTCCCTCTTTAAATAACTCAGTTTCAATCCATTCTTCCTTAAAATCAGGAAACAGCTCAAGGTGCACAGAATCGGTCTTTCCCTTATACTCAGGAAGGGCTTCCCAGGCTTCTTCAGTAGTAAACGGAAGAATGGGAGACATCAACACCAGTGTCATTTTTAAAAGTTTTAACAGTGAGGTCTGTGCAGACTTACGCTTTTTAGAGTCTTTTTTTGAACAATAGAGCCGGTCCTTGATCACATCCAGATAATAGGAACTTAATTCAACTGTAAAGAAATTGTACAAGGAATGAAATACGATATGATATTCATAATCCTGGTAAGCTTTGATGACTTTTCGACCCACTTGGTTGCATTTCTCCAGGATCCATTTATCAAAGAATAAAAAATCTTCTTTTTTTAAATCTTCAATATCAGGGTCAAAATCATACACATTCCCCAGCATAAATCTCCATGTATTCCTGATCTTTCTGTAAGCTTCCACCAACCTCTGGAGGGTCTGTTCGCTGTACCGAACGTCTTCTTTAAAATTAAGCATTGACACCCAAAGTCTCAATATTTCAGCTCCGTTTTGTTTGATTATTTCTCCGGGTTCTATAAAATTTCCCAAAGATTTAGACATCCCCCTTCCCTGTTCATCCAGGACAAATCCATGAGTGATACAGGTCTTGTAGGGAGACCCTCCTTTAGCAGCCAAACCAATAAGAAGTGAACTATTGAACCATCCTCTATATTGGTCATGTCCCTCAATATAGACATCAGCCGGCCAGTGATGACCTTGTCTTTTATCCAGAATATTATGGCTGGCTCCAGACTCAAACCAGACATCTAAAATATTGTTTTCTTTGTCAAACTCTGTTGAACCGCATTCAGGACACTTTATTTCTTTGGGCAGCAGTTCTTCAGCTGATTTTTGAAACCAAGAATTGGCTCCCAATCTTGAGAAAATATCAGCAATATGCATGGCAATCTCTTTGTTGGCAAGCACGGCACCACACTTCCTGCAGTAAAAAGCGGGAATAGGCACCCCCCAGGAACGCTGTCTGGAGATGCACCAGTCCGGCCGGTTCTCTATCATTTTAGCGATGCGTCCTTCCCCCCAATACGGAATCCACTTCACTTTCTTGACTTCCTCCAAAGCCTTTTCTCTGAAACCTTTTTGGTCCATGGAAATAAACCATTGATCCGTAGCCCTAAAAATGACCGGCTTTTTGCACCGCCAGCAGTGTGGATAGGAATGAACAATATTATCTGTGGTCATCAAACTTCCGGCTTCAGACATATTTTTAATGATCTTAGAATTGGCTTCAAACACATTC
>DASRVI010000426.1:0-8513 GCA_035655135.1 Acidobacteriota bacterium
AAATCGGAATTAAGGCTGAGAAGAAAAAGGTTTTTGCTATTGACTTGAGTGGAGCTTTTTGGGAGCAGGAAGAAGTCCCTGTGGTGGTGAGCGGAATAAATGATGAAGTGCTTTCAGAATCTGAGCGCCATTTAGTGGCGAATCCCCATCCTGTCACCATTATGCTGTCTCATATACTGAAAGAAGCTGATCAAAAATTCGGAGTCAAAAAAACAGTGGCTTTCATTCTCCAGCCTGTCTCTGCTTTTGGAAAATCAGGAGTCGAGGAGCTGGCAGGACAGAGTGCTGATATATTGAACAGAGGTTCAAGTCAGAAAAAAGTATTCAAGGCACAAATAGCCTTTAATCTTTTGTCACAGTCCCAATCTGTTGATGAGAATGGATTCTCTGAGATAGAGAAGCGGATTTTACTTGAGCTTAAAAGGGTGATGAGAAGAAATGATATGAGCCTTTCCCTTGTCCAGGCCCCTGTTTTTCATGGATACTCTGTCATGATCTATTTGGAGTTAGATAAAGAAGCGGACATTAAATCCGTTGAACAAGCCTACAGAGAATCAAGTCTTTTTAAATGCTATTCCTCCTCCCTGGAGTGCCCGGTATCTCCGGCCCTCACAGCGGGAAAAGACGAAATTTATATAGGGCAGGTAAAAAAGGACATGATTTCCCCTAATGGATTTTGGGTATGGGCTGTTGCAGATAATTTAACGGTTGGCTCTGCATTGAATGCCTATGAAATTGCCTTAAATATGATATCAGACGAGAAAAGCCGCTCATGAAGCAAGTCTACCAACTTTTAAAGCTGGTCTTTACTGAGAAGAAGAGGCTTATTCTCACCTTTTTATTCACTTTTTTTGTGGCTATATTCACTTATGCTTTTGTTAATCTGGTCCAGCCGATTATGGATCATTTCCTGAAGATGTCGCCGGGAGGCATACCAGAAAAAACCAGGTTTATAGATGTTTTGGGCCGTGTATTCGGGATTTCGATCGATCAGCTGGTGGCTTATCTTCCTCTCATTCTAATCATTGTTATTCTTGGGAAAGGATTGTTTACCTTCCTTTCAGCTTTTTTTATGAATTCTATTGGGTTAAAGGTCACCAGGGATATGAGGAATAAGTTATTTCATCACCTGATTTATCAATCTTCTGATTATTTTGACCGGGAAGCCACAGGGGAACTGCTGTCCCGGCTCACCAATGATGTTGACAAGATACAGGAAGCCCTGGCCGGAAGCGCCAAAGATATGATCCAAGAGTTATTCATCCTGTTCGCCCTTTTGATAGGAGTTTTTATTATTGACTGGCGTTTGGCTTTGGCTTCTTTTATCATAACTCCCATTGCCATGGTTCCGCTTGTTATTTTCAGCCGAAAGCTCAAGAAAATAGGGAGAACGAGCCAAATTAAAATGGCCAACATATTCCGTCTTCTGCACGAATCAATCACCGGAAACAAAATCGTAAAAGCCTTCACTATGGAGAATTTTGAATTCAAGAAATTCTTGAAAAGCACTAAGGAATATCTCACAGTCGGATTAAGATTTGCCTGGATAAGCAGCATGTCCTCTCCCTTTATGGAATTCATAGGTGGAGTGGTGGGAGCATTCATACTGCTGGTGGGATCGAATAGAATAGCCAATAACCAGATAAGCGCGGGTGATTTTGGTGCTTTTGTTATGGCTGTTTTCATGATGTATACCCCTATAAAAAGATTGAGCCGGGCTAATAATACCATCCAAAGGGGAGTGGCCTGCCACGAGAGAGTTCAAGAAATTTTAGACAAAGAGCCTTCTGTTAAAGAAAGTAAAAAATCTTATCCGCTTCCCCCTGTTGAAGGGAGGATACAGTTTGTTGATGTTTCTTTCAGCTACAATGAATCCGGACCTGTTCTTGAGAATATCAATTTTAGTATAAATCGTTCCGAGAAGGTCGCTCTTGTCGGATTCAGCGGTGCGGGAAAGACAACCATTGTCAATCTCATTTCCCGATTTTATGATCCCACAAGAGGAAGAGTGTTGGTGGATGGAATTGACATTAAAGAAGTCACCTTATCCTCCCTTCGCTCTCAGATAGGATTGGTCACTCAGGAGTTGATATTATTCAATGATACAGTGAAAAATAATATTGCCTATGGACTGGATGACCTTCCTTTAGAAAAGATCATCTCAGCAGCAGAATCAGCAGAAGCTCATGAGTTTATTATGAAATTGTCAAAGGGATATGAGACTTTTATAGGAGAAAAAGGGGGTCTTCTTTCCAGCGGTCAACAACAGCGGATTGCCATTGCCAGGGCCTTGCTTAAAGATCCCCCTATTTTGATTCTGGACGAAGCCACTTCAGCTTTAGATACAAAATCTGAGCGTCTAGTCCAGAGGGCTTTGTCCAATGTCATGAAGGACAGGACTACTTTTATCATTGCCCACAGACTCTCCACCATTAGAAATTCGGATGAAATATTGGTTCTAGACAGAGGAAAAATTGTGGAGAAAGGAACACACGAAGAATTATGCCGCCGAAACGGCATATATAAAAAACTCTATGAACTGCAGTTTCCTGAAGCACAGGAGGAAATATAATGATAAACAGTATGACAGGATACGCTGAAAAAAGGCTTGATCATAAAAAATTTTCTGTCCGAATTGCTCTTAAGACTCTGAATCACCGATATTTTGATTGGAATTATCACGGAGAAAGGATAGGAGAGATTGAAGACCGATTAAGAACCATATGTAAAGAGCATATATATAGAGGGAGAGTGGATGTGTTTCTGGATATACATTTCGTTGATGCTTCTGTGTTTGAAGTTCAGTTCAACAAAAGTCTTTTAAAAAAAATCTATGATTCTCTGGAAGAACTAGAGGCTGATATTCAGAAAAACATAAAAATTCGCCTGGAAAATTTATTCGATATCCCGCATTTGATTGAATTAAAAAGCCGGGATTTTACTCAAGGTGAGAGCGAATTTTTAGAGAAAGCCTTCAGAGCAAGCCTGGATATGCTGCTGAAAGAGAGAAAAAAAGAGGGCGAGAGACTCCTTAAAGGAATAAAAAAGCATTTGAGCCAAATAAGCACTGAAGTGGATCAGATAGAAAAAATGGCTCAAGAACAGCCTGCGGTTATAAGGGAAAAACTGAGAGAGAGAATCAACCGATTGATTCTTGAAGGAGAGATCTCAGAGGATAAGATGGCAGAGGAGACGGCTCTTTATGCTCAGAAATATGATTTAGATGAGGAAATTGAGAGACTAAAGTCCCATCTGCATCATTTTAGAAGCCTTCTTTCAGGAGAAGAAAAAGAGCCGGTGGGAAGAAAGCTTGATTTCATGTCTCAGGAAATTTTAAGAGAAACAAACACCATAAATTCCAAAACGCAGGAAATAAAAATTGTAAAGAGCTGTCTTTCAATAAAGAGTGAGCTGGAAAGCATTCGTCAGCAGGTCAGGAATTTAGAATAGCGAAATAATGAATAACGGGCACATCTGTTGCTTACTTCAGATTTTTTACGCCATTCTTCTTCGTTTTTCTCGGCTCCTGCGTAACTCCCCCCGTCCGTGGGTCAAACATACTCGGCGTCCGGCTTCGCCGGATACCCTCAAAAAACTCATCAGAAGGCTAAATCTTCAATGTCGCTTCAGCCACACCTGAATTTCATCAAGCTTAAAACCTCGACTCGTGAATAATCCAGGTAAATTGGGTTTCATGCGTCTAAAAAGTGAAAAAAATAAAATCCTTGATCATCCAGTCAGCAGAACTGCGCGCAGATAGGCTTATAGACAGAAGAAGTGAGCTTCAGAAAAATCAAGAACTGAGAAGACCCATCCGCAAGTAAAACACTCTACTCATGTTTCTGTATACTTCAAGGAAATTCCACATCATGCAATCAGAAATTACTCAAAAGCAAACACTAAGGCTTATGCAAGATTGATGGAATTTTGTTATCGTTTATATCTTTTTTTCAAACTGCTTGATCATTTCAGGGCTGGCAATAAAAATCAAAACATCTTTTTCTTTTATTTGGGTGTCAGAAGAGGGATTAAAAAGATAATCCCCTGTTTCTTCATCTCTAACAGCCACCAAAATAGCATCTGTGTTTTCCCTGAGTTTGCATTCATCTAGGGTCTTCCCAATCGCAGGAGAATTTTTTTCCACACAGACTTCTTCAAATCTAAAAACTCTTTTTCTGTCTTTCAACATCATATCTAGAAAATTAACCACAGCCGGGCGGATCATTTCAGAAACCATGCGCATTCCTCCTATATAAGTGGGTGACACCACCGCATCAGCGCCAGCTTTCTTCATCTTGCTATGGCTTTTTAAATCTACGGCTTTGCTCACGATCCTTATATCAGGATTGAGGCTGCGGGCAGTCAAGGCTACGAAAAGATTCTCTTCGTCCTTACAGAGCGACAGTATAATCCCTCTTGCCCTTTTTATTCCGGCAGAAACAAGCACCTGGTCTTCAGCAGAATCGCCTATGATGTAGAGAAAATCTCCATACAAGGAAAGTTGGTCAATCTTTTCCTGGGAAGCCCCAATGACTACAAATTCTCTTTTGGTCAATATAAGCTCCTCAACAATGGTATGGGCTGTTTCATCGGCTCCACAGACAATATAATGATCTTTAAGCTTTGATATTTTCTTATCCATCTTTCTTCTCCAGAGAATGTTTTTAAGTTCCCCCTCCACAATAAAAGCCGTGATCGAAGATATGGCAAAAGTAATAGTCCCCAGACTCAATAAAATAAATATCACCACAAAGACACGCGCTCCTGGATTTGCACTTAAATCAATAACTTCTTCGTAACCTACAGTGGAAATCGTTATCACAGTCATATAGAAGCTATCCAGTAAAGACCAATCTTCACCACCAAAAAATTTAAATCCAATAACTCCACCAATAAACACTAAAAAGAAAATAAGAACAGATAAAAATATTCTTTTTCTGCTGTTCATGATTTTATTTCTTTAATCCTAAGGATGTCATAAAATCTTTCATTCTTTTCAATAATGATTTTCTATTGCAGCTGTCCCTTATGTCCTTTTCTGATAACTCTATTATCTTTCTGAGAAAATTTTGGTTCTTTTTATTCCTTGCACTCACTATGTCCGCTATGATTTCATTTAACTCCGGATTTTGGGATAACAAAAGGGCGAAGTCCTCAGCTTTGATCTCCAGCAGCACAGTTTCCTGTTCAACAACACCGGTGGCAGTCCTGGGCATTCCAGTAAAAAGGGACATCTCTCCAAATATATCCCCTGGGTTTATATAAAATTCCGACTCATACTTCTTCCCTTTTTCTTCACAAGTCACAATTCCCTTGATCCTTCCTGACACCACGACGTAGCAGCTTTCTCCGTTATCCCCCTGTTTGAATAAGATTTCCCCTGGAGAATAGGTCTGCTTTTCCACTAAAGAGGCTAATTTTTTTATCTCATCTTCAGATAAAATCATCTTTCCAGCTTGTTCTCCCTCTTGATATCTTAAAAAAGAAGAATGAATCAAGGACTGAAATATACTCTCTTCTTCTTGTTGTTGTTCTGGACTCTCTTCCATTTTTGCTTGGGCTAGATATTTAAAAACATGCTGGACTTTATCACTCAATGGAACTGGAATTTCGATCCCGGCTCTTCGAAATTTATACCATATTAACCTTCCTACTTTCCCCAACACATGATACTTTTTACTAAAATCAGTTATCCAAAACTTCAAGACATAAGAGATGCCAAAATCTTCATAGCCTTTTACAAAAACCTCGGGGGATGGATCACGGGTAACTTCAGGCATATCTAAAGCAGCGTTCTTGAGTGCTTCCATAACACCCACAGGAGGAGATCCATAACTTACTTTTATGGGCACAGTCAAAGCTGTCCTGGTGTCAGGGCGTGAATAATTGATAAGAACTTCAGAAGCGATTGAATTATTGGGAATAACCACAATATTGGAATAAAAATCTTTTATCCTGGTTTCTCTCCAGTTGGTATCAATGACCAGTCCTTCTTTATCTCCGCTTTTTATCCAATCTCCCTTGCTGAAAGATTTGGAAAAGTGTATGGACATTCCAGAAATGATATTCCCCAGCAGCTCCTGAAGGGCCAATCCTAAAATCATAGTGAGGATAGCAGAAGTCGCCAGAAGTGGAGTTACGTCAACACCTGCCACTCCTTTTAAGACTATGAATAAAACCACTAGATAGAGGATAAAAAGTAAAAAACGATGGAGCACCCGGGGGAGGGGAAAAGTTTTTTTGCGGTTCACATAACTTATCACCCATATCGCATCAATCAATCTGATCACTAAGAAAAAGAAGAAAAATAGTGCGGCTGTATCCAAATATTTTTTAAAATCAGGATTTAATTGAAGAATTTGAATCAAATTGATTGTTCTGACAAATAAAACCGCAGTGAGAAACGCTAAGGGAAAAATGATTTTAGAAAAAAATATTCCTGACTTTTTCCCTTTTAACTGAAAAATTTTTTGATCTATATACCGGAAAAGAAGGTAAAGAATAAGTCCTAAACAAAAAGTTAATAAAACCAGAAATGCCTCTACAATGCCGCTTCCTATTAAATCTTGTTGTGACATCTTTTTCTAACCTGCATTATTCATAAAAAAAATGGCGATGTCTTTATTATTCATTTTGATTCAGCGATATACAAGATATTTTTTTAGAACCAATATCTGAATATTTTTTTTTATGATCTTTATTTTAATCGCCATTTTTTTACCTTTCAGGCGAGCCAATCTTACTGCATCTGCTTCGTTACAGGGCATTCGTAGTGAAGGACCACGACTATGTCATTACGAGGAGCGAAGCGACGTGGTAATCTCATTGTTCTTCGTAACCCTTTGAGATTGCCGCACTTCCTTGCGGTCGCTCGCAATGACGCAGCAATCTTGACTCGTGAATAATCCAGGTTAATATTATTAATTTACAGTCTTATGGTCAATCCTTCCTTAGCTGCGTAAGTCTCTCGGAATTTCTTCTGAGCATTGTTTATTATCATACCAATCTTTTCATCTGAATGAGAAGGATTAAAATGAGAAAGATACAATTTTTTCACACCGGCCTGTTCAGCGATTCGCGTACCCTCCAGCCACGTGCTGTGACCCCATCCCCTTTTGCCCTGACTGTATTCTTCGGGGGTGAAGGTTGAATCATAAACAAAAATATCTGCTTTCTTGGCAAACGCAACCAAAAGCCTGTCCACTCCTTTTTCAGGATGTTCGGTGTCTGTGGCAAAAACCACGCTTTTTCCTTTTTCATGAAATCTGTAGGCTAATGAACCTTGAGGATGGTGGAGAGGAACATGAGAAATTTGGATATTCCCAATATTGAAATCTCCTGGAGGAACCTGTTTGAAATTTTTTTTAGATTCAGTTTCATTGAAATCAACCGGAAAAAATCTTCCCCCCATTATCTGCCTCAATGTTTTTTGGGTTTCTTCTGGTCTCAAGGCAGAATAAAATGTTATGTCAATATCTTTAGAAAAAAGAGGAGCAAAAAATAGAATCCCCAAAGTATGATCTATATGAAAATGAGTCAAAAAAAGATGAATATGAAATTTTGTCTTGCTTTTTTCTTTTGCCAGCCTCTTTCCCAAGGGAATGATCCCTGTTCCAGCATCAAGAATAATGAGGTTTTCTTCAGACGTAATAATCGAAGCGCATGGAGTATGGCCTCCATATTCAACCATATTTTCCCCGCACACAGGTGCAGAGCCCCTGACTCCCCAAAAAGTAATTTCCATTAGTGCTTTTCCTTTATTTTATTTCCAAATCAAAGACTCCATCCCAATCTAAAGGAGGAGAACTTTTTTCAAATTCCTCACATCTTTCAACGTATAATCCAGCTAAATCATCTCCCTTTATATTTTGAAATAAGGCCTTTGCTTTCTTCCATTCCCTGTTTTTATATTTGATAAGTGCCTCTTGAAAATCAGAAGCCAATTTCATTTTGGAATCATCCATTTTATCTTTTTCAGCAATGATCTCAAAGACCTTCACCGGCCTGCTTTTTCCCACCACTCTAATCACATCCACTTCCCTGGTCAATATCTTGTCTCTAATTTGATGAAAGGTTTCCTCACCTATGAGTATAGAGACTCTATACTGTTTACATGCTCCTTCCAGCCTGGAGGCAAGATTGACAGTATCTCCTATAGCTGTGTAATCAAAACGCCTGCGTGATCCCATATTCCCCACTACTGCAGGCCCGGTGTTGATTCCAATCCTCATAAACAATTCATGTCCATACTGAGATTTTAGATGGCTTCTCATCTTCTTCAGCCTTTTTTGACAGTCCAAAGCTGCCCGACAAGCATTGTAAGCATGATTCTCCTGCTCAAGAGGTGCATTCCAGAATGCAATGATGGCATCTCCCTCATATTTATCCAAAGTTCCTTGATAACTGAGAATGATATCGCTCATTTCTGAAAGATATAGATTCAGGAGCTCGACCAGTTCTTCAGGAGGCAATCCTTCAGATATGGAAGTGAACCCTTTTATATCTGTAAAAAA
>DASRVI010000427.1:0-2413 GCA_035655135.1 Acidobacteriota bacterium
CCCTGCCTTCTTTATTGGGAATTATAGTGATCACCCTGATGGTAAGTCTTGTCTCGGGGAGCTATCCTGCCTTTTTTCTTTCCTCATTCAGCCCTGTCCAAATTCTTCGGGGTACTTTCATCAAAGATAAAAGAGGACTGCATTTAAGAACTTTTCTGGTTGCTTTTCAATTCATAGTGACCATAACCCTTGTCATAAGCACCTTGATTGTCTTCAGACAGGTTCATTTCTTAAAAAACAAAAATCTAGGATTCAACAAAGACAATGTTCTAGCTGTCCACATCTCAAAAAAAGATAAAAACATTAAATCTCAATATGACTCTTTAAAGAGTGAACTTTTAAAAAATCCTGACATATTGGGAGTCACCTCTACTTCCAATCTGCCTTATAGAAATAAGGCTGCCAAAAAGCTTCCTGTGGGAGAGCCGGAAGAAGGAAAATTCATTCAACTGAATTTTATGAGAGTGGATCATGACTTTATCAACACTCTTGATGCTGAGATGATTCAGGGAAGATTTTTCTCTAAACAAATGTCTTCTGACATAAATTCATTTGTCATCAACCAAGCTGCGGTCCAAGATCTTGGAATAAAAGATCCAGTGGGAAAAACAATTCCCTGGATAAGAGGAAGAAAATACACAGTCATCGGGGTCATAAAGAACTTTCACTTTCAATCTCTTCACAGTAAGATAGAGCCTCTTGTCCTTTATCTCCAAACTCAAGGAAATATTGATCACATTCTGATTAAAATTCAGCAGGACAATACTCCAAAAGCCATAAATTTCATCAAAAATACTTTTCGTGAATTCAGCCCGGAAAGACCTTTGAATTATTTCTTTATTGACCAAGATATTGACAGGATGTACAGGACTGAAAACACATTTATGCAGATCTTTGGATATTTCACTTTCCTAGCCATATTCATTGCTTTCCTGGGGCTTTTTGGCTTATCCGCTTTCAATATACAGCGAAAAACAAAAGAGATCAGTGTGCGTAAAGTGCTGGGAGCTTCTGAGTTTAATATCGTAACTCTCTTATCTAAGAATCTCATCAAACTCACGCTGGTGGCTAACTTTTTTGCCTGGCCTATTTCTTTCTTTGTCATGAGACGTTGGCTGGCTCAGTTTGCCTATAGAATCAACATGAGTTTCTTTGATTTCTTGGGTTCTTCAGGTTTGGCTTTTATTATAGCTTTTATCACCCTAGGAACTTTGGCTCTCAGGGCTGCCAAAGCAGACCCTGTGGATAATTTGAAATATGAATAGTAGGGCAGTCTTCTAGTTAGAATGTTAATTCTTGGGGTCTTTAAACCTAACCCGCCGATGTCGTCCGTCACAAAACGGTTTGTTCTTGGAATGGCCGCACCGGCAGAGCATCATGGGGGAAGGAGGCTTTAAATTTTCACCTTTGGAATTTCTAAATCTTTTCAAGTTTTTCACCAGAAAAGGGCCGTTTCGAGTGGGCTTAATCGTTGGTTTATCATCATCAGCCATTTGATTATCTCCTATAGTCAAACTGTCAACAAATGTAATTATGTGATGTGCAAATATACTACATGATCAACAAGTGAGCAATGATTTTATAGAATTTAAATAGACTCGTATTTATATTATCAAGTTGTTTTGTTTCTTGGTTTTTAAAAAGTAAAGCTTTTATTTCTCTTTTTTGGCCATTTCCTGTTCCATTTCAGACTTTCGGGTACAGTAGTAGCCGTTTTTAAGCCCCATATTCTTATACACCGGACAGGTGGGACAGTTACAGCCATTTTCTTCTGTAATGACCTTGCTCTTTCCAATCAAGGGATGGCAGAATCCCACTTCGGTCTCCTCATCCACATAAGTGGGACAGTCCTTACAAATGCACATTTCCTTGACTTTGGGAAGCTTCTCCTTCATCTTTTCAATTTCTTCTTTGGCTTCTTCTTCAGACATTCCCATTTTGTCCATCAGCAGTTTCTTGACATATTCTTCTCTGCTCATTTCTTCCTCAGGCAGGCCGGATGAAGACAGCCCGAACTTTGCCAAGACCAGAGCAGCCACGCTACAAGCGCTTTTTTCAAAAAACTCTCTTCTCTTCATGTTCCCTCCTTTTTTTATTAAATATTCTTCTCCAAAATAATAACCTTTACATCAAAGGGTATTTAAATAAGCGATCAAGTCTGCTCGTTCCTGTTCTGAAAGCGAGGGAAAGGAAGGCATGGCCAGAGCAGGTGACTCTAGTTGACGAAGTATATTCTCTTCAGTAACTAGCTTTTTGCTGAAAGGAAGTTGTTCTTTTTTAAATAGATTCTTGAGTCCAGGGCCTGATTTATTTTTCTCTTTATCCGGATAATGGCATGACAGGCATTTATTCTGGAACAGGGCGGCTCCTCTCTCTATACTGCCTTCACTAGAAACCGGAATTGGTTTGGATA
>DASRVI010000428.1:0-3203 GCA_035655135.1 Acidobacteriota bacterium
TCTTTTTTGCCCTGGTATATGGCTTTGATGGCTCCGGATAGCTGGTTTCCGCCTGACTTTGTGACCTGGTTAAAGATCACTCCAGTAAAATTTCCGTATTCTGCAGGGAGCCCGATGCCCATGACTTTGACGTCTTCGATGATATTGGGATCGTTGAAGACCCAGGCAGATCCGCCCTCCGGGTCAGAAACGTCTACTCCGTCAATCTGATAAGCCACACCTGTGTTTGCAGAAGAACCGTAAGCCGTATTTCCTGAAACGCCCGGTGCCAGATTGACAATATCCATAGCAAAATTGCTGTAGGGAATATTCTGCAGAAGTTCTTCACTCATGGTCACAGAGGCTGTTTCTGTAGATTTCACATCAATTGTGGGAGATACCGCAATGACCGTCACTTCTTCCTCTTGAATTGAAGGTTTTAAGGTCAGATCAATGGTTAATGTTGATGTGATGTTTAAGTTGATATTTTCTTGACGAACCGTGGTGAATCCATCCAGTTCAGCTCTGACTGTATAGGTCCCAGGTGGAAGAGCGGGGAATCTGAAATTTCCCTGGTTATCTGTGATGGTGGTTCGGCTTCCCATCAGGTTTTCTCCAGTCAAGGTTATGGTCACTCCAGGAAGCTTTTCTCCTTCATCGTCTGTAATGGTTCCCACAATAGCTCCTGTTTCTCTAGATTGGGCAATCAGTAAGGGAGAAAGGACTAAAGTCAGAACCATGACCGACAAAATTACTTTGACTTTCATATTACCTCCTTTGAAATAGATTTTTTCTATAAACCGCTCATTTATTTAAGTCTTCCTTTTGTTTCTCACCTCCTTTTGTTGAGGTCTTTTTCAAGTTAAATGTAGAATTCATCCACAAGCAATGATTGACTCTAATTATTGATGCTGTTTGAAGTAAAAAACACTTCCACCTCAACCCTAAGTTTTATAGAACATACCTTTATGACTCTCAATTATATTAATACTTGAGAAAAGGGTCTGTGTCAACAAAAAGTTGAATGAACTAAAAAAATGGTTTTGGAGATGATCCCAAAATCATAACATAACTTGCAACTCTTAAGGGGTTATGCTATTTTTTGGTGAGAGATGTTTTTAATGAGAGAGACAGCTATGAAACCATTGAAAAGAGTCTTTTTCCTGTTGGCATGCCTGCTTTTCAGCCTATTTCTGTCCGGGAAAGATAAGCTGGCTCCTCATCATCAGGAATGGCTGGATACAGTGGAACCGATCATAACCAAAATGGAAAGAGATGTATTTTTTCAGCTCAAGACTCAGGAACAACGAGACAAATTTATCACTCTTTTCTGGAACAGACGGGATCCTCTTCCAGACACAAAAAAGAATGAATTTTATGAAGAATACATGGAAAGAGTTCGTTACGCTAACCTGAATTTTGGCAGGAACACCGCTAAACTGGGATGCCGGACTGAAAGAGGACAATTTTATCTTCTGCTTGGGCCTCCTTTAAGCAGGGAGATCTATACAGGATCTCAGGATCTTCTTCCCTTGGAGCTTTGGAGTTACAACGGAGATATTAAGTTAGGGCTTCCTTCTTATTTTTACTTGATTTTTTTTCAGCCCCACGGCTTAGGAGAATACAGACTTTATTCTCCGGGAGTGGCTGGACCTGCCCGGCTTCTCTCCCCATCTGTTTCTATGCGATCAATAAACCGCAATCAGGCTTATCAGATTATCCGGAGGAGTGCTGGAGAATTAGCCAAAGCGTCTCTTTCCTATATTCCTGATGACTCAAGTCTGATGTCATCTTCTTTGTCCTCAGATATTTTGGTCAGTAAGATCTATGAGCTTCCGGAAAAAAAGTTTACAGACAGCTATGCTGTTGATTTTTTAAAATTAGAAGACCATGTGGAAACTGACTATCTGGATGATTATATTGAGAACCGATTTGATGCGAAGATATTTAGGATCGACGGTCAGAACTATCTTCACTGGACTTTGGAGCCGGAAAAAATCAATTTTGCTACTTATGAAGGAAGCACTTATGCTTCTTTCCAACTGATTACCCGCATCGAGGATGTGGAAGAGAATTTAATTTTAGAGAAAAATGAGGAAATCCCCTTAAAAATATCCCCAGAGGAATATGAGCGTTACAACCGTCGGATATTTGCGTTCCAGGATCTCATCCCGGTTATTCCTGGCCAGTACAAGCTATTTCTTCTTTTAAAAAACAAAACAGGAAAGGACTTCACATCCACTCAAATCACTTTCAGTGTCCCGGGAAAAAGCAGTGATCCACAGCTTAGTGAACTGCTTCTTTATCAGGACCGGCAGAGGTTGGGAGAAAACCAGAGAAATAGAATCAAAGCTTTTTCCTTTTCTGGATACCATTATCTAGCCAATGCCCACCATAATTGTCTCCCCCAGAAAAATATTGGTATTTATGCTCAGGTTTATAACCTGGAAGACAAAAAAGACTATTTGTGTTTGCTCAAAATTTATTCTGCAGAATCTGAAAAGCCAGAAGAGAGTTTGACCAGATCTCTCACTGAAATTCTAGAACCTGATGGGCAAAGTTTGAATATAGGACCTATATCCATTTCCTCCATAAAACCAGGGTATTATTCTGCAGAGCTTTCCATACTTGATACAGAGAGCCATAAGATACTGGGAAAAGAAGTCAATTTTATGATTCTTTCCCAACCGCAGCCCATAATTCCTTGGGCTTACTCTAAACTGCACAAGGCACCCCCTAATTATGAACACCTTTATCTCATTGCTTCACAGCACTTTCGCAAAGGCCAATATAGAGAAGCCAAACAAACGCTCGAAAAAATCCTTACAAAAACTGAAAACCAACAAGCTGAGCTTTTACGGGCTCAGACTTTATCAGCCATGAAGCAGTACAAAGAATCCCTTGCCGTGATTAAACCGATCTATGAAGAAACGCACAGCCGGAAATCTGCCCTGTTGATGGCCTCTAATTATGCTGAACTTAAAGACTGGGAATCATCACTCGTTTATTTGGAAAAGTTGCTTCAGCAGACTGCTGACCTGGATGTACTGAATCTGGCTGCAGAATGCTATATAAAATTGAATAAACCCGAAAGAGCTTTGCCCCTGTTAAAAAGATCTTTAAGTCTTGATCCGGAACAAGAAGAAATCAAAAGTCTTCTTAATCAGATTGAAAACAAGATTGAAAAGGAATCTTAAATATTGGTGTAAATGAGCAATTCTCAT
>DASRVI010000429.1:0-2000 GCA_035655135.1 Acidobacteriota bacterium
GAGGGAAGGTCTATTCCCCATCTCTATTGGGGAACAAAGATATATTAATAACAGGAAGTGAAATCATCTCCATTAGTGATCCGGGAGAAACAGATCTTCAAGGTGTTGATGTTGAAGAGATAGATATATCTGGAAATATCATAACCCCTGGGTTGATTGACAGCCATGTTCATATCACTGGGGGAGGTGGGGAAGGAGGGCCAGAAACTCGAGCTCCTGAAATCAAGATTGAAAATATCATCTCTAGTGGCGTGACCACTATCATCGGATGTCTCGGGACCGACAGTGTGACTCGGCACATGGAATCACTCTATGCCAAAGCAAAAGGGCTGGAAGCTGAAGGAATATCTACCTATATTTTCTCAGGTTCCTATGAAATTCCCACCAGCACTTTAACAGGCTGTATTAAGCGGGATCTTGTTCTCATAGACAAGGTGGTGGGAGCCGGAGAAGTTGCCATATCAGATCACCGCTCTTCACAGCCATCTTTTAGAGAATTTTGCCGACTGGCTGCTGAATGCCGAGTCGGGGGCATGCTGGGAAGCAAACCCGGAATCCTCCACTGTCATGTGGGAGATGGAAAAAGCAGATTAGATATGATTTTTCGTGTCATTAATGAGACAGAAATCCCGGTCAGCCAAATCATTCCAACCCACTGCAATAGAAATCCTGACTTGCTCGAAGAATCCATCCGATTCAATAAACTGGGAGGATCCATTGATTTCACAGCCGGCCTTGATCCAGAAGAGAAAAATCAAGGTCTTATCAGCATCGGCGATGCCATACAAAAATGCATAAATGAAAAGGCGAATCTGGATCGAATCACAGTGAGTTCGGACAGCAATGGAAGCATGCCTGTTTTCAATGAAAAAGGGAATCTAATCGGACTCACCATTGCTGATCAAAAAAGTCTCCTAAATAATCTCCGTTATTTGATCCATAAAAACACACTTGATATTGAGAAAGCCCTAAAGATTTTCACTCTAAATCCAGCAACCTGTTATCAACTCAAGAAAAAAGGCAGGCTTTTCCCTGGATTTGATGCAGATATTATTGTTTTTGATTCTCAATTCCATCTCACCCATTTATTTGCTATGGGCAAAAAAATGATGGAGAACAAAAAATTAATCGCTCAAAGTACTTTTTTATAAAACAATGATTTGACACCAACAAAAAGGGCATGAACCAATGAATAATCTTTCAAAAGAAAACAAAAAGACTCCGGATAAGCCTCGCTTTATTATCGCTTTAATCCCCCTCATATCAATGGGGATCCTCCTTGGAGTGGGATACGGAATTTATCAGATCAGACCTCAGGTTCTTTTGGTTGCAGCTGCCTTTTTAACAGGATGTCTCGGTTTCTTTCTCAAATTCAAATGGAGTGATATGGAAAAAGGGATTGTCAATGGAATACATAAAGCTATGCCTGCCATTCTCATTATGCTCTGTGTGGGAATCTTGGTCGGTTCATGGATTGCCTCAGGTACAATTCCCATGGTTATTTATTACGGACTTAAATTGATATCGCCCCAATTTTTTCTGGTTACGGCCTGTTTTATTTGCTCTCTCACCTCCCTTGCCACAGGAACATCCTGGGGAACCATAGGAACACTTGGAGTGGCTTTTATAGGAATAGCCATGGGACTTGGAATCCCCCTTGGACAGGCTGGAGGGGCCATAGTTGCGGGAGCGTATTTTGGAGATAAAATGTCTCCATTTTCAGATGTCACAAACTTAGCTCCAGTGGCTGCCGGTTCAAACCTTTTTGACCACATTAAGCACATGCTGTGGTCAGCGACTCCTGCCTGGTTGGTGGGGCTTTTTATCTATTTGCTGATAGGTCTCAAATACGGAGCCAGTGAAGTAGAGTCAGAAAGCATGAAAATAATCACTCAGACTTTAAAAGAAAATTTTAATTTCAATATTCTTCTCCTGCTCCCTATGGTTATTGTCTTCTACTTTGCGGCAACAAAGAAACCCACTATTCCTGGAATGCTTTT
>DASRVI010000430.1:0-3603 GCA_035655135.1 Acidobacteriota bacterium
CCTTTTTCCAGATGCTCCTCAGGTGGCTGTGTTTGATACTGCCTTCCACCAATCCATACCTAAAAAATCATATCTTTATGCAGTGCCTTATGAGCTCTATGAAAAACACAAAGTTCGGAGATACGGCTTTCATGGGACCTCTCATGACTATGTAGCCCAAGAGGGAGCTAGGTATTTAAACCAACCCCTGGAGAAATTGAACTTAATCACGGTTCACTTAGGGAATGGAGCCAGTATGGCAGCAGTTAAAAATGGAAAATGCATGGATACCTCCATGGGAATGACTCCTTTAGAGGGATTGGTCATGGGAACCCGATCTGGGGATATTGACCCCGCTCTTCCTTTTTTTCTTTCCAAAAATTTAGATATGTCTATTGAAGAGATTGATGACTTATTGAATAAGAAGAGCGGATTAAAGGGAATCTGCGGACTTAATGACATGAGAGAAATCGAACAAAGAGCTGAGTCAGGAGATGAGAGAGCGAACACAGCTTTGGATATTTATTCTCTTCGGATAAAGAAATATATCGGAGCCTATTATGCAGAGCTGGGATGCTTAGATGCGGTGATATTCACAGCAGGGATTGGCGAGAATTCACCAAAGGTACGAAGTATGTGCTGCGAGGGCCTGGAAGAATTGGGCTTGAAACTTGATCCTGAAAAAAACAAAGCCAAATCTCATGAGATCAGAGAGATCCATAAACAAGATTCTAAAGTGAAAGTTCTAGTTGTGCCTACCAATGAAGAGAAAAAAATAGCCTTAGAAACCGAAAAAGTGATTACCTGACCTAGTCAATGAAAGAAAAACTTTTCTTTAAAAGCAGCAAAGGGAATAAACTTTGCGGGATTTTGTCTAACCCCACAGTCGATAAAGATAGGCCCATTATTATTCTCTGTCACGGCTTTTCCTCCAGTAAGGATGGGAGGACATATCTTGGTTTGGAAGCCATTCTAAACAGAAAAGGAGTTTCTATTTTTCGATTTGACTTTTTCGGTCATGGAGAGAGCCAAGGTTTGTTTGAGAACATCACCACGTCTGAGGCTGTGGATGATGTACTGAACGCTATTGAGTTTCTCCGAAAATCAGGATACACCAAAATAGGCCTCATGGGCTCAAGCTTTGGGGGTCTAGCCAGTCTTCTTGCTGCCTCTCAATCCGGTGTTCCCTATGTCTTGGTGCTTAAATCTCCAGTATCTGATTACAAGGGAATGGCGCTCACCCAAAAAAGCGGCTCTGAGATTCAGAACTGGAAAGAGACAGGGGTTATGGAATTTAAAAGCGCGAATAATGAAAAAATCCGATTGGGCTATGCGTTTTATGAAGAGGCTAAAAATATTCGTGTGTATGAAGCAGCACCCAATATTAAAGTACCTACTTTGATTGTTCATGGGGAAATGGATGAAACAGTACCTGTGGAGCAGAGCCGGAAAGTGGCGAGTCTTATCCCAAAGGCCAACCTCATCACTATTTCAGAATGTGATCATGCCTATTCCAATCCAGAACTCTTTGATAAACTTCTGAATCTGATATCAAGGTATATTATTGAGAATTCGTGATTACAAGTCTTATTTTTGTCACAAAAGGAGTTGCTTGAATTCTTTTTTTTGATTATCATAATTTAGAAAATTGAAAAGGCTTTTATAATCCATGAAAAAAATCCTTTATTTATTTCTCATTTTGATTTTGGTTTTTTTTGGTTGTAGAGAAAAAAATCAGAATGATCTGTATACCATTGGAATTTTTCAAGTAAATGATGCTCCCCATTTGAACGATGCTGTGGAGGGATTCATTAAAGCCCTTCAGGACAACGGATTAGTCCAAGGACAAAATGTCAACCTCATCATAAAAAACGCCCAAGGAAATATTTCCGAGGCACAAAAAATTGCTGAAGGTTTTGTGGAGTCAAAGGTGGATCTGATCGCTGCTGTTTCCACTGCCTCTCTTCAAGCTGCCCTCAATGCAACCCATGATATTCCTATTGTTTTTTCATCTGTAGCCAATCCTTATAGGGCAGGGGCAGGGACTTCTCCCACGGAACATCTCAGCCATGTAACAGGTGTTTCTTCCAAAGGGCCCATAAAGGAAGGATTGTATTTTTTAAAAGAAGTTTTGCCTGATATATCAAAGATAGGAACACTCTGGACGCCCTCGGAATTAAATTCTGAATACTATTTAGAGGTAATTCGGGAAGTTGCTGCTGAGCTTGGCCTTGAGGTTAAGGCGGTTCCTATAGCCAATTCAAGTGAAGTCCTGCTTTCTTCTCAGCTTTTGATCAGTAAAGGAGTGGATGCGATCTATCCAATATCGGATAATACCATAAATGAATCTTTTGAAGCAGTTGCCCGAATTGCGTTGGATAATGAAGTTCCACTGTTTGGAGGTTTTCCTCTTTCTGCCAGGATGGGTGCCTGCGCTGCATTGGGATGGGATTTCATTGAAATGGGATATAAATCAGGAATGATGGCAGTGGAGATAAAGAGGGGAAAGAATCCGGCTGATATTCCTTTTCAGTATATGCAAAAAGCAAAGCTTTATATAAATCTGGAAGCCGCCTCTAAACAAAGAGTGGAATTTTCAGAAGAGACTATTACTAAAGCCGATAAAGTCTTTACTTCCATAGAAATTGACAGCTCTGAATGATTAGGAATTCATAACCTAATTGGCAGGATGTGCTTTACTGCAGAAAATTATTTTTGTATAATTCAAACAAAGATGATGGAAAGAGCAAGGATATTTATTTCAGGCCGAGTACAAGGTGTGCTTTTCCGTGATTTTACCCAAAGGATGGCTTCTTCCTTAGGAGTGACTGGATGGGTCAAAAATTTACCTGATGGTCGAGTTGAGGTTTTAGCAGAAGGAGAAAAAAGTAAAATCAACCAATTAATAAAAAATCTAAGACAAGGACCTCGAATGGCACGAGTGGAGGATTTAGATGTTGAATGGGAAGAATATAAAGGAGAATACAGTGGCTTCCATATCACTTGGTAGTTATTTGTTGTTAGAATTAGCTAAAAGGTGCACCAAAAAGGGGATGAGTTATGTTTAAACACGCAAAAAAAGACCATCCTTCTGTGAAGGTCTTTGAAGGAGTTGTCCGCACCACCCTAGGTTGTGGGAAAGATGTTCTTATGGCGAGATTCGATTATGATAAAGGTTCTAAAGTTCCTCCTCACAAACATTCCTATGAACAGGTTACAGTGATCATTAAAGGGAAACAAAAGGTGATTATAGTGAACAATGGAAAAAAGAAGGAAATTATATTGGAGGAAGGTGATTCCTATATTGTCCCTGCCTCTTTTGAACACCAGCAGGTCAGCCTCGAGGAGTCAGTCACCATAGATTGTTGGAGTCTAGCTCCGTAAATTATTAATGGGTCTTTTTTTTAGATTCTAAAAACTTTTTCCGGCATTCATTAGAACAAAAATAATATTCTTTTCCTCTGTGTACCTCTTTTATGGCATCTTCTCTAGGGAGATAAGTATTGCAGACTTCGTCTTTAACCATAATGCCGGGTTTAGAGCCAGGTTTTTGAGAAAATTTTTTGGGTTTTTTTAAGGATTGATAGAATTTAACAGCGATATAGATAAGATAAGCAATGAGAG
>DASRVI010000431.1:0-2170 GCA_035655135.1 Acidobacteriota bacterium
CCGCCTGTATATTCTTTGGTGGAGTGGTAAAATATTTTGTCCAAAGTCTCACCGGAAAAAAGAAACCAAATAAAAAAGGCAAAGAGATCATAGAAAACATTGGTCTTCTTCTGGCTTCAGGTCTGATAGCCGGACAAGCTCTTATGGGAATCATCACAGCCGCTCTCAAAGGAGCTAAACTAAATCTTCCTGAATCCTGGAGTGAACCGTGGTTAGGACTGATCATATTTGCTATACTGGGATTTATTTTGATCTATTTTCCATACAAAAAAATGATCGAATCAGGTGAATATGGAGAAAAAGAATAGAGAATTAAATCTTCTTGAACTGGTGCCCATTCGGAACATCAAATGGAAAACAGACGATCAAGGAAAGGTGATCATCCTCAAACCAAAATTCAAAAACCCCTTTCTGGTCAAACATCTTCTCTCTCGGATGAAGCGTCCTTTTTACAAGGTCAAATTGGATGAAATGGGGAGCTATTTTTGGAAAAACTGTGATGGTGAAAAAAAAATGCGAGAAATCGTCAAACTTCACAAGGAAAAATTTGGAAAAAAAGCAGAACCTGTTTTAGAACGCATATCTTTGTTTGTTAAAAGTCTTGACAGAAATAATTTCATCACATTCAAATAAAAGGCGGATTTTGATAGAATAGATTGGTCATGAGAGATAACAAATTCAAGGCAACGGATACAAAATCTGATCCTAAAGTGAAGATCATCACATACGGCAATCCGGTGCTTAGGAAAAAAGCAACCGAAATAAAAAATATTAATGAAGACATCAGAAAAATAGCTGAAAACATGATCTTTATCATGCATTCAGCACCAGGGATTGGATTGGCTGCTCCACAGATTAATCAAAGCATAAGGCTTATAACCATAGATCTTTCCCTGGGCGAGAGAAAAGAAGATCTCATCGTGCTTATCAACCCGAAAATAATCACTCAAGAAGGCCGTAACGAGGATGAAGAAGGATGCCTCTCTGTCCCAGGAATAAATGAAAAAGTACCCCGTTCGTTTCATTTGGAATGCGAGGGATACGGCCTCGATCAAAAAGAGAAAAAAATCCAAGCCGAAGGCCTGTTAGCCCGAGTCATAAGCCATGAAATAGATCATTTAAACGGAAAACTTTTCATTGACCATCTTTCTCCCTTAAAGAAAAGCCTGATAAAAAAGAAATTAAAGAAAAAATGAGAATTGTATTTTTTGGAAGCCCTCACACAGCCATTCCTTCTTTGAAAGCCCTTTTAAAAGCGGGTCATTCCATTCCGCTTATTATCACCCAACCTGACAGACCTTCTGGTAGAGGCCGGAAACTCAAATCCTGTCCTGTGAAAAAATTTGCTGAAAAAAATAAAATCCCAGTGATTCAACCAAAAAAAATCAGAAAAAATACAGAATGTTTAAAAATCCTCAAAAAAATAAACCCAGATATTAATGTGGTTGTGGCTTACGGTCAAATCATCCCCTCTGAAATTATCTACCTTCCAAAATATGATTCAGTCAATATCCATTTTTCATACCTTCCCAAATACAGAGGAGCCTCTCCAGTGCAGTGGGCTCTCTTAAACGGAGAAAGCCAAACAGGCATCACTATCTTCCGGCTTAATGAAAAAATGGATCAAGGAGAACTATTAGCCCAAAAAAGGGTTCCTATCTATCCCCAAGAAAATTCTCTGGAACTGGAAGAGCGGTTAGCTGAAATAGGAGCCACTTTTTTGGTTGAAACATTATCTCAAATAAAAAAAATAAATCCCCTTCCCCAAGATCACACCAAAGCCACTTACGCTCCTCTCATCAAGAAAGAAGACGGGAGAATAAGTTGGGAAGAAGATGCTGAATCTATATATAATCAGATAAGAGCTTTCACTCCCTGGCCTTCATCCTTTACCTTTTTAAATAAAATCCGCATCAAAATCATCAAAGCCAAATATCTCAAACAAAAAACAAAAACATCCGCTTCTCCTGGAGAAATAACGGAGATAAACGAAAAGGGAATCACGGTATGCTGCGGTCACAACACACAGCTTCTTATTGAAGAACTCCAACCTGAGAATAAAAAATCCATGAGAGCCTATTCTTTTTCTTTAGGGGCCCGTATCAAGCCCGGAGACACCTTCCACTAAATAGGAAAATCAGATGTGGCTTGCGCTCCCTTCGTCATCACG
>DASRVI010000432.1:0-4757 GCA_035655135.1 Acidobacteriota bacterium
AAGCTGTTCTGATTTTTCTAGGATGATGACCTTGCTGAGAATGCGAGAAGTCGCTTTTGAGATAATTAGATGTGATTCAATATGATGGTTTAGAGGGGCGATTTTGGGGTAAAAATCATTGTTTTAAGGGTGATAAACGGACACTCATTAAGATTACCTTATTGATAACAAAGAAGATAACAGGAGATATCGTGGTCCGTCCCCCTCTTTGACTTTCCCTCTTTGACTTTAGAGAAGCTGAGAGACCATAGAATAAAAACGGCCTCCCTTTTTACAGGGAGGCCGCTTTTTATCGGAAAAAATCAGTCTGCTGTAAACTATAAAGTCATTTCTTATGGGTTGTGCATGGATTCTTCATTCCATGCATTCCATGACTATGCGAGTGTCCTGCCTTTTTGCTCATACCATGTCCGTGACCCATGAATCCGTCTCCCATAGGCATGCCACAGGAAAGGCACATGCTGTCAAAGGTTTTCTTCTGTTCATCTGTCAAAACATTCCTGATTTCCATGTGGTGGGCGTAGGCTTTTTTCTGAAGAGCTGCCCGAGCATCAGCGATCTCATCGATCTTTGCATTGATTTGAGCTGAATCAGCTTTTTCCGTCATCAGTGCACGTAGGTCCAGCATTTTGGTCTTGAGTTCGGTTTGAAGTGCGAGCATTTCTTTCTGGAACTGAAGCTTCATTTTTTGGATTTTTTCCTGCTGCTCAGGAGTCAAATTCAACTGGCTTTGGCACATCATGTCCTGCTGCATTTTCTGATGCATCATAGGCTTTTGATTAGAAGCCTTTTGAGACATAAGAGGCACAGAAGCTGCCAGTGCCAGTACCAGAACTCCTACTGTAATTCCTTTGAAATTTTTCATTTTTTCCTCCATTCAAATTCTTAATGATTTAAAATTTCATTTATACATGATTCACTTTCTTTGTTTCCCATTTTTCCTCTCATTGGAGAGGATTTGCCGTGAGAATGATTGGCTCTTTTGTCTTGTCCGCAGACATGCTGTTCACATATGGAGAAATAATGTTTCTGCTGATTCTTATCCAGAATGGATTTTTCCTTAAGAAAATTCTTCACTGCCTTTTTCTGTATCTCAGCCTGGAGAAGGCTGATTTCATCAATGAAACTGTTGATGCGGGATTGGTCCGGTTTTTCACTCCGGAGCTCATTAAAAAGCTGCCTCTTCTTCTCCTGAATTTTCAGCATCTCGGGTCCTATCTGCTGCTGATAGGAATTCCGATGATCAATCATTTTGTGAGCCTGCTGGGAAGTGAGGTTGAGTTCTTTTCTAACTGCTTCAACGGTTCTGGCCGGGTCTGAGGCTTGAGATGATTTTTCTTGGCCGTGAACATACCATCGGTTATAAGCCAGCGTTAAAAGTGCTGTGATATTAATGGCTGTGAGAAAAACAAGTCCGTAAGTTATAAATTTATTCTTTGCTCTCATTTCAGTCCCTCCTTTCCCCTGTGTCTAAGTAAAGATAGGCATCAGCAATCGATCCTGAAGGAATATCTTCAAGCTTATTGAAATATTCAGACACAAACTCATAAGAGGAGTCTTTCTTCATTTCAGAAGGCGCATTCCCCAGAAAGCTGCCAAAAAGAATGCCTAAGAGGAAGAGAGCGGCCGCAGGAACCACCTTGAGTGCAGGTCTTAAATTTGTCAAAACTTTTCTGGATAGTGATTTGGTTTCTTCGTAATCCTCTATTTTTTGAATGATTCCGTTTAAAAAAGATGAGGACGGCTCTAATTTCGGGGGAGATTCCAGCTGATTCCATAATTTTGAAAATTCCTGAACCAGGTGAAGACATCTGGGACAGGATTTGATATGAGACAAAAGAGAATCTTTGTGAGGCAAATTCCCTGTTTTCTGCTCCACAATATCCAGCAGATGGGATTTGACCTCTCTGCAAAGCTGGTTTTTTTTCATTTTCACTTCCTTCACATTAAATTAGACACAAATTTTTCTTAAAACTTGCGTTTTTATTGTATTTTTTATTTTATTTCAATTCAGCGAGAAGCACTTTTTTTAGAGAATTCTTTGCACGGTGAATCCTGGACTCGACAGCAGAAAGAGATGATTTGAGAATCTCTGCCATTTCCTGGTATGAAAGCCCTTCCCAGTGATGAAGAATAAAGGCTGTTCGCTGTTTTTCCGGAAGGGAGTCAAGAGCTTTGTTAATGAGCTGCCTGTCTTCTTTATTTGCAAAGATTGTATCAGGTGAATTATGATGAGGGGCGGGCACTTCATTTAATGTCTCTGAATCAGCGGAAGTCAATCTTTTCTGTATAAGACCGCCTTGCTTCCTATTGTGATTGAGAGAGCGGTTCACGGCAATCCGGTAAATCCATGTGGAAAGCTTGCTCTTGCCGCGGAAAGTCCTGGCTTTTTGATATACTCTAAAAAATACTTCCTGCGCCACATCCTCAGCGTTTTCCCGGTTTCCAGTAAGACGGAAACAAACATTGATCACCATTCGCTTGTAGCGCTGAACCAGTTCCTCAAAGGCGTTAAGGTCTTTGAGGGTTACCTTTTTTATAAGTTCATAATCACTTCTGGAAGATGACTTCATGATGGATGAATCGAATCAAGAGCTATTTTTTTTCTGCTTCTTTAGCCAGATCAGACACTTCTCCGATAAGTTCCCCTATTCCATAAAACTTTGAACTCCCGGGTGTAAAAACAAAAGGCTTCAGCTTCTCTATATTGGGAACACCTTCCTCGCTGAGGATGGACCGGTCTGCTTTGATATCCATGATTTCTCCGATGAACATGGTATGCAAGCCCAATTCGACCGTTTGCCTCAATCGACATTCTATGATCAGGGGAAATTCTTTCACATAAGGAGCATCCACAAGGGAACTCTTCACAGGAGTAAGCCTAGTTTCTTTGAACTTGTCGACATCCCTTCCTGACACCCGGCCTACATAGACGACTTGACTGGCAAGTGATTCCGAGGCGATATTCACTGTGAAGGCTTTTCTTTCCATGATATTGCCGTGCGTGTATGTGGCTTCCCGCAGACAGGTCATAAGGGAGGCAGGTTTCGAACAGCTTATTCCTACCCACGACGAAGTCATCACGTTGGGCTTCCCTTCCCTGTCATAGGATCCGATCACCCACACAGGCGTGGGAATGACCCAGGTTCTTTGACCCAGAGATGCTTTTTCAGCCTCTTCACCATCGCTTGATTCAGCTCTTTCCGGGATCTCTGTCACTTTGGATCGAGAACTATCTGGCCCTGTCCCGGCTACAAACAACAGAGCCAGAATTCCTATAAAAATCAATTTTTGGATCATGGAATCCTCCTTAATTTTTTCGTTACTTTTGAATTATTATTATCACACGAAAAAAATAAAGTAAAACTCACCATATTTATATCCGAATGACACAATGGTGAGCGAATGAGGAGCGAATTATATGTCCACTTTGACTTATATGTCAGGATTTATCACCCGATTTAATTCAATTTAATCTTTCTTTTTGTTGGTTTTGAATGACTTATCCGGATACGGAGGGGGCTCCGGGATGTCCACCGGATGTTTTCGGATCTGTTCCTTGAGATAATCAATGGCTGCCTCCAATTGAGCATCTTTGCCGTTGAAAGTGGCATGAGGGAGATTGTCGACCACGATATCCGGATCCACACCGTGCCCTTCGATCAGCCATTCTCTTTCCGGTCCGTAAACGCCTGTCTGAGGGGCTCTGGCCAGTCCCCTGTCGGTCAGTCGATTGTTGCTGCTGAGCCAGATCTCACCGCCCCAGGTCCGGGTGCCGATCACTTTGCCCAGGCCCAACCTCTTGAATCCTTCGGCAAAAGCTTCCCCGTCCGATGCCGTGTATTCATCGCACAGCACCACCATATGGCCCCGGAACGCGTAATGCATGTTCCAATAGGGGCTCCCGGCGCGCGGCTTCCAATAAAACCAGGCTTTGCGTATCAGTTTTTCCAGGATAAACGCATCGATGTTGCCCCCCCGGTTATGACGGACATCAATGATCAAACCTTTGCGTTTGAAAACAGGATAAAAATTCCGGTACCATTCAGTGATATTGTTTCCTCCCATGGCGCGGAGATGAACATAACCGATGTCCCCTTTTCCTTTATCTTCCACTTCCAGCCGGCGGGTGTATTCCCAGTCGCTGTACCGGAGGTTGTATTCATTCCCGGTGGGGGTGATAATCAACTGCCGTGTCTTGCCGGTTTCACCTGATTTGAGGGTGATGAGGACCTGCTGTCCTGCTTTGTTCCTGAGAAGCACACGGGGATGCTGGACCGATTGTGATTTCTTCAAGTCCTGGATAAAGTCACTCACATTCTGGTATCTTTCTGCGGCTTTCTTTGATAATGCTTTCTCAATCACGTTTTCTATTTGAGCAGGGATGTCAGACCGGATTAAAGAAAGGGATGTTGGCTTATCATTGAGAATGGCAAAGATCAAAGCCTGTTCTTGATCTTTCTGGAACGGGTGTTTTCCTGAAAACATTTCATAAAGCATGGCTCCCAGAGACCAGATATCTGTCCGGCGGTCGACTTTGTCTCCTTTGGCCTGCTCAGGTGACATATAAGCCGCGGTTCCCATGATAGTGGATGTTTTTGTAAGATCAACTCCCCAAGATAGTTTGGCCAGTCCAAAGTCAGTTATCTTTGCCTGTCCTTTTTCTGTCAGCATAATATTAGCCGGTTTGATGTCCCGGTGAACAATCCCTTTTTCATGAGCTTCCTTGAGCCCTTCTGCGATTTGTAAAGAAATAT
>DASRVI010000433.1:0-6159 GCA_035655135.1 Acidobacteriota bacterium
ACCATCCTATTCTAGGAATTGAAGAGGATTTAAAAAGCATCACCCTAAAAGATGTGAGGGATTTTTATAATACTTTTTATAAGCCAAACAATGCGGTTCTGTGTATTACTGGAGATATTGACCAAGAAAAAACACTCGGTTTAATTAAAAAATACTTCCATACTATAGATCCATCTAAAAATATTCCTTCGGCTCCATCTTTTAAGGGAGATTTCAAACAGGAAAAGCATGAAAAAATAATCAAAAATAAAAATGTTTCAACTCCTGGATTTAGATTGGGCTATAGGCTTGACTCTCCATATTCTAATGATTTTTACATTATGACTATGATTGATTATTTATTGCTTCATGGAGAGAGTTCTCGGCTTTACAAAAGATTGATTGGAAGAAACAAACTGGCTCTCGTGCTTAGCGGTGGAACGGAAAAAAGAATAGACTTAGCTGTGTTTAAATTTTTTGTTCTTTCTAATAATGAGGCTACCAAAGAAATCGCAAAGAAATCTTTGTTATCAGAAATTAATAAGTTAAAGTCTTCTTTGATTTCGAACAGGGAACTAAATAAGGTGATAAATATATTCAAGGCAGATTATATAGATAACTACTATTCTCCTGAAAAAAGAGCTTTGTTTCTGATTAGGAATTACTTATCTAAAATTGCTATCCGGGACTTAGGAGGAGAATTATATAAGTATTTAAATGTGAGTGCCTCAGAAATTGTTGGGATCATGAATAGATATTTTACAGAAAATAATGTTCTAATAGAGATTAAATCCAAATGAAGATAAAAAAAAGAAAAAGCAAATCTTTTTATCTGCCTATTTTACTTATTCTTTTTGTTTTCCCATTTTTGACATCTCCTGTGGAAGCCCAGGAAAAATTCAGGAAATCGCCTCCGCTTCCCTATCCTTTACCTGATTTAAATATGCCTGCCATTGAGACCTCTACCTTATCGAACGGACTGCAAATTTCAGTGGTTCCAAAACAACAGCCTTTTATTGATATGCATTTAATCATTATGACTGGAGAAAGCTTGTCTCCGGACCACCTTCCAGGTTTAGCTAGTTTTACAGCCAACATGCTTTTTAAAGGAGCGGTGGGCTTATCAGCTTCCCAAGTTCAAGAACAAATTGAATTCATTGGAGGAGATGTTTCTGTAAGAACCTATCCTGATTATTCTTTATTTTCAATCACTTTTCTCAAAGATTACTTGAGTGAAGCAGTCAAGCTTTTGAGTTATTTGCTGACTCAACCTGATTTTTCAAAAAATGAAGTCAATAATGTCAAAAGAGATATGTTTTATGAGATTATAAGAAATACGAATCCAGAACTTTTAGGGAGAAAACTGCTCTTTCAAATTATTTTCAATAATCATCCCTATGAAAAATATGTGTTTAACAGTGGTGTTATAAAGAGATTAACAAGAAAAGACTTGTTAACATTTTTTGATAAGTTTTACAGGCCTAATAATGCAAAACTTTTGATTATCGGTGATATTTCCTCTTCTCAGGCTGTAAGTATTACTGAACAGCATCTCAGTTTATGGCAAAAAAAATCGCTTGAAACTTATCATATCAATCCTCCTCCTGCAACAATAAAGCCAAAGATTTGCTTCACTGATGTTTCTAATGCAGAAGAAGCCACCATTTTTATTGGGAATATCCTTCCTCATAAAGACACTGAGGACCAGTTCTCATACTTGGTGTTTAATCAAATACTCGGAGGATCTCATATAAGCAGACTTTTTATGAATCTTCGAGAAACAAAAGGTTATGCTTATTGGGCATTCAGCAATATTGAACTATTTAAAAATTGTGAATTGTTTTATGTCAAGGCTAAAGTAAAAACAGAATATTTGTATCCTTCTATCAAAGAGATATTAAAAGAAATAAGAAGTTTGATTGAGAATAAAATACCTAATCATGAGATCGAGCAGGCAAAATCCTATTTGATTGGTCATTTTCCCGTTAAAATTTCAGAACACAGTGAATTTTCATTAAGGATATCGGAAATGGTTGCCTTAGATATGAAAGAAATTTACTGGGGAAATTATTACGAAAATATCATGTATATTAACTCAAATTCTGTATTTAATACTTTTCAGAATGTTAATTTCTTAAACCCTGTGATTGTTGTGGTCGGAGACAAAGATGTTGTTTTGGATTATATCAAAGAATTTGAAGAAGTAGAGATCTATAACAATGAAGGTGTATTCCAATATAAATTAAAAAAAGAGGCACAAAATAATTCGCTATTATAGAATAATCTGATATAATAATAAAAAATTTTTCTGTGGGGAGATGGGAATGAAAGAATGGAGAAAAGGACAAAAAGCACTCAAGTTAATTGAAGGAAACATTGCTTTAGTTGATGCAGAGGCGGTAGTCAATGCAGCTAATAAGTCATTAATACTTGGGGGAGGAGTGGCTGGAGCTATTCGCAGTTTTGGGGGGCCTTCCATTCAAGAAGAATGCAATTCAATTGGCCCCATTGAAGTGGGTGAAGCCGTCATTACAGGTGCTGGAAAACTCAAAGCCAAATATGTTATCCATGCTGCCGGCCCGGTATATGGTGAAGGAAATGAAGACGAAAAGCTGAGGAAAGCCACTCGTAACAGCCTGGAAATAGCTGAAAAGAAAAAATTAAAAAATATTGCCTTTCCTGCCATAAGTGCTGGAATTTTTAGATTTCCCATAAAACGGTGCAGTGAGATCATGATAAAAACATGTTTGGATTTCCTAAAAAAACATGATTATCCAAAAGAGATCATTTTTTGTTTATACGGAGATAAATCTTTCTCTGTTTTTGAAGAAACGTTAGATCATATTGAAAAATAATTATTTTAATAGAAAAAATTACTTTATATTAATGTCAGTGGTTGGATAGATAAGTGGGACTATCCATCATTTTTCTATAAGTATCTGAATTAAAAAAATCAGCCTGCTCTAGAGCTTTGTCTATGGATGATTTTTCCTTCTTTTTGTCATAAGATATTGAATTATGTCGGGATAAACAACCCATCACATTAAACTTGCTTATCTGATTTATTTATGCCATGATTAAAACGATATATAAATAAAAAATATTGGAGGATATAAATGGCTAAAGATTTTACTGATTTGGCGCCACCGCTTTTATGGAAACATTTTCAAGAATTTCTAAAGATCCCCCATTGTTCAGGAAATGAAAAAGCCATTGGAGATTATATTATATCAGTGGCAAAACGCCTTAATCTTGATTATAAAAGAGATGATGTAGGAAACGTTGTTGTTTCTAAGAAAGCGTCTAAAGGAAGTGAAGATTCTGTAGGCGTGATCCTCCAGGGTCACTTGGATATGGTGTGTGAAAAGAATTCAGATGTGGAACATGATTTCAAAAAAGACGCTATAAAAACCCAAATCGATGGAGAGTGGGTAAAGGCAAAAGGAACCACTCTTGGAGCTGACAATGGGATTGGAGGATGCGCTGCTTTAGCGATTATGGAAAATGATGATATCAAGCACCCTCCTTTAGAATTTTTATTTACTGTAGAAGAAGAGACCGGTTTGACAGGAGCTACTCAGATTCCAGAGGGATTTCTAAAAGGAAAAAGGCTTCTAAACCTGGATAGTGAAGATGAAGGTGAATTCACTATTGGCTGTGCTGGAGGGGCTGATAGTCAGATTTTCCTTCCATCTGAAACAGAAAAAAACAGCAGTGATGAAATATATGAATTTAAGTTGTCTGGATTTAAAGGAGGTCATTCAGGAATCGATATAAATCTAGGAAGAGGAAATGCCATAAAACTATTGTCACGAATTCTTTGGAATGTATCTCAGAGTATTTCCTTTCAGTTGTTTCATATAGAAGGAGGCAATCTCCGTAACGCTATACCCAGAGAATCCGCGGCAGTGTTAGGAATCAAATCAGAAGATAAAGACAGGATTAAAGAAATAATTGAGAAAAAATTCAACGAAATAAAAAACGAATACAAGCCCATTGAACCAGATGCAAAATACACCCTGGAACAATACAATGATGAACTTGGAGAAGCCATTGCTGATGATTCAAAGGATAAAATAATAAATCTTATTTTTGGGGTCCCCCATGGTGTTGTTTCAATGCACCCTGAGATAGAGGGTCTTGTGGAAACCTCTACTAATCTTGCTGTGGTCAATACCAAAAAGGATAAAATTCAAATCATATGCAGCACCAGAAGCTCTACGGCATCAGCCCTTGAAGCCACAAGAGATTGCATCAACGCCATTGTCAATATGGCTCAAGCAGAGATCACTCGAGAGGAAGGATACCCAGGTTGGAAGCCTAATCTTGAATCAGAGCTGCTCAAAACTTTAAAAAAAGTGTATAAAGACACCTTTGATAAAGAACCTCAAGTGGCTGCTGTTCACGCGGGTCTTGAATGCGGAATCATTGGAGAAAAGTTTCCTGGAATGGATATGATATCTTTTGGCCCCACTATTGAACACCCCCATTCACCTGATGAAAGAGTTCATATAGGCACGGTTGAAAAGTTTTGGAAATTTTCAATCAACTTGTTAGCAGAGTTAGCTTAGTATACTTAAAAATCTTGGTCTTTATAAGCTTGGACAGCAAGAGTTTTATATCTATCTGACGGTATAATTTTTGTTCTTTTTTTGTAAGGAGCTGTCTCTGCCTTCACATATCCGAATAATGATTTTTCATACTCCAAATATCTTTGTTTGCTGTATTCATTATATTCAGATGAGGATATGTGTTTCATCCTAAGCAGAGTTTTTAGGACAATTTCCATAGGCATTTCAAGATATCTTTTCAGTATAATTATATTCTCTATTTTCTTATCTTTTTTGTGAAACTCTTTATTTATGAAAGAATTGATCTGCTCCTCGGAAATTAAAAAATGAAGAGAAAACAAATGGGCAAATTTTTCTCTGGAAGGATATAAAGGCAGGTATTCGTCAACAAAAATATCGGTGTTATCTATGAGCGAAATGAATTCCCTATCTTTAAGATAATGGCAGTATTCATGAGCTGCTGTGATGATCTGCTTGGCATAACTTTGATTGGTGTTTATCAAAGCAAATCCAGCTTGTTGGTTTTTAAAATAGACAAAGGCTCCTGCTATTTTTAGGTTTTTTTTCATGGATTGTCTCAGAATACGCAGACCGTTCAACTCAAGCAAAGTGAATATATTTTTTACGGATTGAGTTCCCAAGCCAAGTCTTTTTCTTTCTTCAGCCGCCATTATTTCAGGCAAAAGGCTTGAATAAAACGGAGCTTCTTCAAGCGAGTTTCCTAAAATTTTCTCCATGTGCAAATATTCATCACAGTATTTTTTAAAAGTTCTCAGCTCGGATCTAGCGCTTTTTGTAATCCCTTTATCTTTCATTATTCTCTTGAAGGGATCTGTTTCTTCTTCAAAAAAATAGGATATATTTTTATTTAAATAGTTTGATATTTTTTCAATAGACTGGAGACTGGGATATCTTTTCCCTTTTTCTATTAAAGATATGAATTCACTGGAAAGACCGGTTCCTTTCGATACTTCTTCTTGAGTGAGATGAAGAGACTCTCTGACCTTCCTGATTTTAATTCCCAATTTTTTTTTCATTTAAATTCCCTTGATTTTTTTATAAATAGAAGTTATCTTATTGTCAACACTTTTTATGCAAAAGATTTTATTTTTCTATATTCTAATAGAATTAAAATGAGGGTTTTGTCAGTTTATTTCTTTATTGATCAGGAAGATAAGTTTTGATATAAAAATTTTCGGGGTTGAAGAAGATTTATAAATCAAACAGACAAATAAATTAAAACAATGTCAGAAGAAAAATTAAAACAGATGATCGATAGAGGGAGAAAAGATCTGTTCATAGACTTGCTTGACAATACTTATGAAGCAGCCTGTATTATTGATAAAGATTTGAACATTTTATTTTGGAACAAATCTTTAGAAGAACTCACTGGCAATGAAGCCGAAGAAGTGATTAATCAGAAATGCAAAAAAAATCTGCTTATTCAAGAACCCGAAGAAAAGTTGGAAACATGTGGGGAAATGTGCCCTGTCATCCAAAGCTTTAAAGACAAAGTGATAAGAAATTACAAGGCTTATATCCTTCATAAAGAGGGCTTTAGAATACCGGCATTTATGAGAGTATTTCCCATAAAAAACAAAAACGATTC
>DASRVI010000434.1:0-4394 GCA_035655135.1 Acidobacteriota bacterium
GCTTTTCTTCTTGTTCTTTTTTCTTGACTTCATGGATCCCGAAAAGGACAGCGGAGAGGTCTTCTGTCCACAGAGGATTTCGGTTCGGGCTTATGGTCATTCCCTCAGGAAAGTTAGGATCTTCATGAGGATCGTAGCTGAATTTTTCAGGTGATTCCGAGTCAAATCCTTGGAAGCCCACCACACTGTAGATTTTATCTTCATATTGTTTGTCTTCTTTTCCTTTGAGTGCAGCCAGTCCGTCTCCATTTTCTGTCCAGGTTAATTTTGTATATTCCGCCTCATCACTGTCCAGAGGAAGAATCACCCCGGTTTCCATGTTCCGTATTTGGACTCCGTTTCCTGTTTTTCCCTTGGAATCGATGAGATAGGCGAGCCATTTTCCTTTTTTATCAAAGGCAAACTCAGCCACATTTCCCAGATTCAATTGAACGGAGGTTTGGAGGTTCTGTAGGATCAGGTCGGTCCCTTTCCATTTGTCTTCATTTTTGGACTGTTCTTCAATGGGGTATTTGTGGAAGGCGATCCATAGAGGATTTTCCCCTGAAAATGAAAAACTTTGGATCTTTTCAAGCTCTTTTTTTTCCCCGGATTCAAGATTCAGCAAGGCGGCTTTGTTATAAGACTTTTTTTTCTGTTTTTGAAGCTTTTTGGCTTCTTCCCTGGTTGGATACACCGTGTAGGCCAGCCATTTTGAATCTTCTGAAAAACTGATGGCACTGGAAGAGGAGTAAGCCGGAGGTTCTCCTATGTCAAAGCTGTATTCTTTGTCTTCTTTGGTGTTTTTCACCATGAGCTTTCCGTTTCCCTCCTGGGGAGCGAGATAATAGGCAAACCAGGTGCCGTCAGGGGAGAGAGTGGCGCCCCGGATGTTCTTCCATGCCATGATATCTGCGATATCTTCAATGGGCTTCAGCTCTTTTTCTTGGGTATAAGCCGGGCCCAACAGAGATAAAGATAAAACAAGGCATAGAAAAAGTTTTAAAGTGGGGAATAATTTTTTCATTTTATACCTCCATTTTTCCTAGACTATTCATAAAATCTGTATGCATTTTTCATACAAATTTACCATGAATTAGTCTCGAATAAATATGTTCATTATTGATTGAAAGTGAAATTTTTGTGGGTATTATTGTTATGAATTTAATATCATGCATACAGATTTCACCTTTCAGGCGAGCCGATCTTGCGGCATCTGCTTTGTTGCAGGGCATTCGCAGTGAAGGACCGCACCTTCTTCATGCTCTGCGCCTCGCATCTGTGGTAAACTCGGCTCGCGAATAGCCCAGGAACCCTAGTTTTGGGAGAATCAGCATTTTGAACTATTGGATTTTCGTTGTTTTCAAGCTGGGAATAGTCGAATTCAGATCCCAATAAACTGTGAGGAATTAAAAAAACAACCAGCATCACACAAGAGGCAGCCAGAATCCATCGGCGGGATGTTTTTTTGCTTTTTTTCCGGCTGGCCCAAAGAGCGATGATCCAAAACAAAAGAGCCACCAGAGTTTTGGTGTCAGTGAGGTCCTTGCCCAAAGGGAAACCGGTCCAAAAAGACCCAAAAGAAAATTTTTGCATGATGGGTCCGAATATCATTCCTCCTATAAAGAGAAAAACCACTGCCCAAATAGCTGTTCTTTTTGGGTTTGAGTTGGGAATCAAAGATTCCAATCCGGAGCGGATGGAGAAAAGAAAAGCAGCGAATATAAATAAAATATGAATGAGGACTATGGATGATGGGACCGGTCCTTTAAATCGTATGACCACCGGTGTTTCTCCTGATAAAGAGACCGTCTGATGGGTACTTTTAAGCAGGACTTTATACTCTAACTTGCCGGCAGGAGGCTGTTTAGGAAGGGAGCCCACAAGATAATCTCCTTCTCTTGTCATTTCTTTTTTTGTCCATTCATTTTGGGATCTGAAGATTCTAAATAAGACAGTGCCTTGAATATTCTTTTCCGGCACATGGATTTTGATTTGGTAATCTTCTGTATTCACATGACTTCTTTCCAGCTTATAGTTTATTTCTGTGTCTCTAATTTGGGACTGTCCTTGGATCGGATAAGTGGGACCTGTGATCCTTTGATAGACCAGAACAATAACAGTTATGATCAGAGCTAGAAGCCAAAGCAGAATTTTCTTCATGATGTGATTACATTTTTTATGAATACTCCAGAATAATAAGATTATACATAAAAATATAAAATGAACAATAAATGATTTTGAAAATTTTCTGCTTTTCATTTAAAATATAAGTGTAATTATGAGTACCAATTCAAATCAGGAGAAATAAAAAGAGTGAAGGAGGCTGGAATGAAAAAAATCTTTAAAATAGCTTGCCTGTTTTTTATGATAGCTTCAGTTTCTGCAGCTAGTTTTGCTAAAGAAGATTTGTATGAAAGCAAGTGGATTCAAGAAAAGATCGTGATGGACGGATCTGATGAGGATTGGGCCAAAGAAAGAATACAAACTTATGACAAATACGATATAGACTACGCATTCAAAAACAACGAGAATTATTTGCTAGCTCTTTTTGTATTTAAAAACCCTGAATACTTAACTTCAGTTAAAGAGTCTGGAATCATAGTTTGGTTGAATACAGAAGGAAAGAAGAAAAAACGGTACGGCATCCGGTTTTGGAATATGAGGTTGACCGCTGACCAGTATATTGAATTATTAGAAAAACAGCAGGGCGAATTATCAGAAGACCAAAAGAATGACATCCGGGTCAAAAAGTTCTATGACATTCCAGATATTAAAGTGACCAATAAAGATGCCAAGTCTCAGTTAAAAGAACAAGTCAAGGTAAGGCCCGCTGCATTCGAATCTCAGGAGTTTGATGAGAGGATTGTGTATGAATTTGCCATTCCTTTGGAAAGACCCTATGACATAGCTCCGGGAGTGGGAACGACTCCTGGGCAGACCATTAAGGTCTGTTTTGAGTGGGGTGGAATCACAGAGGGGATGAAGGCGCAGAGAGCCAAGCTGGCAGCGGCAATGGATGCTCGAGCCAGAGACCAAGGGGCAACCGGTGGTGCGACACAAGAAAGAAGAGTGAGCGACCGCATGGGCCGGACAGACCAAGTGAGCAGTTTTGCCCGTACTATGAGAAGAGCGACTCCTCCGGAATACAATTTCTGGGTGGATTTGAAGTTAGCTGAAAAGGAATCAACCAAGTAAAACCAAAATCACGCCGCAGAAAGCAATTCCGAAGGCAAGGACTTTTTTCCGAGTGGCTGGTTCTTTGAGAAAAATCACTCCTAGAACAAAAATAAAAACTGAATTCATCTGATTGAGCACTGAAGCTTCAGAGACCAAGGCGTATTTCATCCCCGCCATCCACACAATAAGCGCAGCATAACCTCCCAAAAAAGAACCAGAAAGCATGGGCTTCCAGTTTTTAGAAGAAAAAATACTTTGGTAAATTTTACCACGTTGGGAGTGAATCTGGATCACAGGAAACAGAAGAGCCATTCCACCTACTGTTCTTACCAGAGTTGCCCATAAAACAGAAGAATGAATGAGAACAGGCTTCATTAACACAATACTGACTGCCATAGCCAACATAGCAAAAAGCCCTAATACAATTCCCGCCACAAGGTCTTTTTGAGAAATATTAGTGATTCCATTTTTATGAGAGATTATGATCACAGCCAAGATGATGAGAGCCACGCCTATGAGCTGCCATAGGGTCATGCTTTCAAAAAGGAAAAGAGAGGCCAGAATAATAACAAAAGGACTGTAGCTGCAGGAGACAATGGCAGAGAGGCTGGCACCCAACCTGTTAAGGCTTTCAAAGAGAAGAGTGTCTGAAAGGGCAATTCCGATAATCCCGCTTAAAAGCAGCAGGCCATAACTTTTTATGGGCAATGATGGGAGCAGGGGTTGGTTCAAAAGCCAAATAGTGGGGACAAGAAGCACGCAGGAAACCACAGATTTTACAAGGTTTAGACCTAATGGATGAACGGTTCGCCCGCTTATCCTGAATAGGATCACGGCCACAGCCCAGATCAGGGCTGAACCAAGGGCAAACAGCTTACCCAGAAAAACAAGATTGTGTGGCTGTCCCATTCTTGAGAAGCAGATCTTTTAGATTGGTTTGATTTGGATTATGAGCTTGAATCATCAGATGAATCTTCTTTTTCTTCTTCATTATTCTCTTTTGGCTTGACTGAAGGCGATTCCTCTTCTTGTCCAGATTCATCTTCTTTTTCAATTTTCACGCCTAAAAGCCTGGCTGCTCCTTCATACAGCTGCCTGAAGGATTCTTTAGATTCCTTCAATTTTTCTAGTCGTTCTCTTGCTTTTTGAATTTCCTTTTCCATTTCTTCGTCTATAGAATCTAATTGAGATTTGGCCTCTTCCATAGTTTGTCTGTAAAGATCTTCTTGTTTTTT
>DASRVI010000435.1:0-3943 GCA_035655135.1 Acidobacteriota bacterium
AGAGGGACGTTTGCCTATATAATAAAAAGAAGGATCAAACCGTACAGCTCGGGTTCTTTGAAGAGTGGGCTTTAGAGAAGGTGTGGTGATATAGCGGTTCACATCATTGTACAAGCTCTGTTTAATCTGATATCTGATACCAAAAACCCCCCCCACTAAAATCAGAACTATAAGACCGGTGTATGATATTATCTTTCTGAGCGACATATTAAATTTTCTGTTCCAAAATTTGTATGATTCTCTGTGAAGCTTTTCCATCTCCATATGGGTTGACTCTCTTCGCCGTTTCCTGGTACAAGGCTTTATCCTGAAAAAGGGTCAGGGTTTCTTCAACGATGTCTTTGCTTTTGACTCCTATCAAACGGGCTGTACCAGCTCGAATACCTTCAGGTCTTTCTGTTTTTTTTCGCAAAACCAGAACCGGTTTTCCTAGAGAAGGAGCTTCTTCCTGTATCCCCCCCGAATCAGTCAAAATAAGATAGGACTGCTTCATCATCCAGACAAATGAGGAATAATCCAAAGGGGAGACCAGAAATACATTGGAAACAGAATTCAGTTGGGATTTAACAGTTTGATGTACCTCTGGATTGGGGTGAACAGGCCAGATAATCTGGACTTGAGGAGCTTGGCTCGCTAATTCTTTTATACCTTGGCATATATTGGCCAGGTCACAGCCAAAGCTTTCTCTGCGGTGGATGGTCACTAAAATATTTTTTGTTCCCTCCCACTTTATTCCATAATCTGCAGCGAATCTGACTTTGTACTTTCTTTCAATCGAAGATGATTTTTGTTTTTTCAGAGTCATAAACAAAGCATCTATTCCTGTGTTTCCGGTGATAAATATGTTTTCCCGGGATATGTTTTCTTTCATAAGATTCCGGGCAGCCGTTTCAGTAGGGGCAAAACACCAATCAGATAAAACATCGGTCATCCTGCGAAATTGTTCTTCAGGAAAAGGATTGTATCTATCTCCTGACCTCAGCCCTGCTTCCACATGCCCGATTTTAATCTTTTTATAATAAGCCGCTAAAGAAGCTAAAAATGTGGTGTTTGTGTCCCCCTGAACCATCACAGCATTTGGGTTCTCCTTCTCAAACACAATCTGTATTTTCTCTAAACCTTTAGCCGTCACATCAAAAAGGCTCTGACCCTTTTTCATAATGCCCAGGTCATAGTCAGGAATGATTTCAAAAAGATCAAGCACCTGTGTGAGCAGCTCTTTATGCTGGGAGGTCACACACACACAAGAGCTGAGTCCCCATTTTTTATTTTTCATTTCTGTGATGAGAGGAGCCAGTTTAATAGCTTCAGGCCTGGTCCCAAATACAAATAAAATCTTCTTCATAGTAAAGTCCAAAAATCGGGTTTATTTATTTAACCTGAACTATTCATAAAAAAATGGCGATGTTTTTATTATTCATTTATTCTCAGCGATTTACAAGCTTTTTTCAAGAACAATGTTTTGAACGTTTTTTCTGTTTGTATCTTTTATCTTAATCGCCATTTTTTTACCATTAAGGCAAGCCGATCTCGCTGCATCTGCTTCGTTACAGGGCATTCGTAGTGAAGGACCACGACTTCATGCCCTGTGCCTTGCATCTGCAGCAAGCTCGACTCGTGAATAATCCAGGTTAGTCGGAAATAAAAACTCAATATGAACCTGTGTACGGTCTTTTGTTGACATTGACCTTAAAAAAAACATGATGGGGTCTAAATATTCTTTCTTCATGGAATGAAATTATACTATAGATATTCATAATCACAAAAACAAAAAGTAAGCATTTCCATCTTTTTTTCTTTAAACTTTTTTCTCCAGCCATTATACTTTTAACCACATAAAAGTGTTTAAGGAGGGAAAATGAAAGAATATAAATTGCTGGTTAATGGAAACTGGGAATCAGGAGCTGAAAAAAGGGAAATCAAATCTCCCTTTGACGGAAAAGTTGTGGCTGAAGTCCATTTTGCTGATAAATCTCAGATGGAAAACACTGTGGATCAGGCACATAAAGCCTTTAATAAAACCAAAGTTATGTCCAGCGGAGAAAGGTCGCAAGTCCTTGAACAAATATCCAATGAGATAAAAAATCGGGAAAAAGAGCTGGCGGAATCCATTGTGCTGGGAGCAGGAAAACCCATCAAATCAGCTCGTGTAGAGGTTTCCAGGGCAGTGAATACCTTTAAGATAGCAGCTGAAGAAGCCAAACGTATAAATGGAGAGATCATCCCTCTTGATCTCATGCCACAAACTGAAAAACGCTGGGGATTTGTGCGGCACTTTCCTATTGGAGTGATCGCTGGGATCACGCCTTTTAACTTTCCTCTTAACTTAGTGGCTCACAAAGTAGCACCGGCTCTGGCTTCAGGAAACACATTTATATCCAGACCCGCCTCCCAAGTCTCATTAACAGACTTGATTTTAGCTGATATTATAAAAAACACAGACTACCCTGCTGGAGGATTCAATGCTGTTCCCTGCGGTTATAAAGCAGCCGAGGCTCTAATCGAAGACAAAAAAGTCAAAATGATCACCTTCACAGGGAGCCCGGATATCGGATGGGAGTTAAAAAAAAGAGCTCACAAAAAGATGGTGACTTTGGAATTGGGCGGCAATGCAGCTGTGGTGATCGAACCAGATGCCAATTTGGATTATGCGCTTCCCCGGACAGTGCTGGGCGCTTATGCCTATTCGGGTCAGGTCTGTATCTCTATACAAAGAGTCTATTTACATGAAAAAATATATGATCGATTTATGTCCGATTTTATTGATTCTGTAAAAAATCTAAAAATGGGAGACCCCATGAAAGAAACCACAGATGTGGGTCCCATGATCAATCTGGAGGCAGCTAAACAAACCGAGGAATGGCTCGAAGAAGCTATAAACAGCGGAGCGCGTATTGTTTGCGGCGGAAAAAGAGACGGAAATATGTTTGAACCCACTGTGATCACAGACTGCAAACCAGACCTCCGGATATCTTGGCTGGAAGCTTTTGCACCGGTGGCGGTGGTGTATAAATACAAGGATTTTGAGGAGGCTTTAAAAGAAGTCAACAACTCCATATACGGACTTCAAGCCGGAGTGTTTACCAGCGACCTGAACAAAGCATTCCGGGCCTATGAAGAACTGGATGTAGGTGGGGTCATTGTCAATGATATCCCCACTTTTCGTATTGACCACATGCCGTATGGAGGAATCAAAGAAAGCGGTTTCGGACGGGAAGGCCTTAAATACGCCATTGAAGAAATGACAGAGATGAAGCTCATGGCGCTCAACCTCAAAATATAGTGACTAACGCAATTCAAATCCCTCTTTCCTTAATCTTAATGCAATGATTAATAAGAGCAGAAATATGTACACTTTGGTCCTCAAAATCGAGAAACTGCCCTTCTCCGATGTATCCCAATTCACGAATAATAACCAGATAAGTCCTAAAAGTCGACACGCATTCCAGAGCGTACCCAAGATGTCTCATAGATTCTTTTTGGTAAGTCTGTTCCTTTGCCATTGCAAGATAAGACATGATGGAAATTGTTATTTTTATCAATGCCTGTCTCAATTCTCTGTCAGAGTTCAGGCCGCCATTGGATACAAGTCTGTATGTCTTGATGACAAGGTCCCTGGCATTTTCCCAGCACTCTAAATCTGAATTTTCTCTGCTTATGTCCCTATTAATACCCATGTTCACTCTCCCTAATTATATTCGCACTTCTTACACAATCCTTAATAACCATTCATAGAAGACGATTGAATAAAAAAAATTTCTCAGTAAAACAACAACTATTAAACCCATAAACCTGGATTATTCACGAGTCGAGGTTGCTGCAGATGCAAGGCGCAGGGCATGAAGACGTGGTACTTCACTTCGAATGCCCTGTAACGAAGCAGATGCCGCAAGATCGGCTCGCCTTAATGGAAAAAAATGGCGATTAAAATTAAAAATAAAAT
>DASRVI010000436.1:0-6619 GCA_035655135.1 Acidobacteriota bacterium
CATTTTATTTTCAGCGATATACAAGATTTTTTCAAGAACAATGACTTGAACATTTTTTCTGTATGTATTTTTTATTTTAATCGCCATTTTTTTACCATTGAGGCGAGCCGATACGAAATTCAGGTTATCTTATTGATCTTTTTTTTGAATAAGATCAATCTGAATGCCTTCAGCTCTTCTTTGTTAAACAATAAGCCTAAAATAACATAGACCCCCAGACCAATCAAAATGGTTCCTGCTAAAACAATCAGTTTATTTAAAAAATTCATTTCATAAAAGGAAAAAAACTTAAAAAACCCCCATACGGAAAAACCCATTATCACAGCCGCAGTGAAAGACTTCACAGCAGACACGATGACTTTCTTTTTTTCTAGTTTCCCTATCTTTTTTTCCAAAAGATAATATAGAGCAATAAAATTAAAAACAGAAGAAATTGATAAGGCCAGGGCTATTCCCCCCACTCGCATAGGACCCATCAGGATAATGGATAAAGAGATGTAGATAATCATAACAAAAAATGCCACCAAAGCAGGCGTTTTGGTATCTTTTAAAGAATAAAAAGCAGGGGCTGTGATCTTGACTCCAGAAATAAAAGGAATGCTGAGGGAAAAAAACAGGAGGCATGAAGCTGTCATTGCTGTGGATTGGGCATCAAATTCTCCTCTCTGATAAAGAAGATGTATAATGGGTCGGCTGAGTACAAACAAGCCCACCGTGGCTGGAATGGTTATGAAATAGATCGCTCTCAGAGAAAAAGAAAGTGTCCTTTTCATGCCTGAATAATCTTTTGAGGCCGCTAAATCAGAGAAGGTAGGTAAAAGAGCGATGGAAAGGGCAATGGAAAAAAGACCCAGTGTGAATTCCTGAACTCTAGAGGAATAATAAAGTGAAGAGACGCTTCCTCCCTTTAGGGTAGAGGCGATCATCCGGCTTAAAGCAAAATTTATCTGATGAATACCTGCTCCAAAAATCCCGGGAATCATCAACTTGCCCACCTGACGGACTGCCGGGTGTCTGAATGAGATAAGGGGCCTGAACCGCATACCTTTCTTCCATAAAAAAGGAACCTGAAATCCCAGCTGCACCGCTCCTCCCACCACCACTCCTACAGCAAAAACAAAAGCTGGTTCTTGGCTCTGGGCTGCAAATAAAGCAGCGGCTGTGATGACAGCTATATTAAACAAAACAGGAGTTAAAGCAGGCACAAAAAATTTATGAAAAGAGTTCAAAATCGCCATTGCCAGAGCGGCAAGACTTATCAAAAATATATAGGGAAACATTATTCGGGTCAGTACTATGGTCAGCTCTAACTTTCCCGGGACATCCTTAAATCCAAAAGCAATGAGCTTTACCAAGAGGGGAGAAAAAACAATGCCCAGCACAACCAGTACCGCCATGACCAATGTCAAGTCAAAGAAAAATATATTGGCGAATCTCCACAGCTTTTCTCTCTTCTCCTCTTTTTTTAATTTAGAAAAGACAGGAATAAAAGCAGAAGTCATAGCCCCTTCTGCAGTCAGCCGTCTCAATAGATTTGGAATGATGTAGGCAATGGTAAAAGCATCAGCGCTCATACCTGTACCAAGAAAAAAGGCTTGGATCATATCCCTTAAGTATCCGAGTATCCGGCTTAATAAAGTAGGGATAGAGACAGCAATAGTAGACCTTAATAATTTGCGGTTGCTTTTATCATCCATTCTTGCCTGGCCTATTCAGGTTGATTAAGCTTTTGGTAACTTTATAATAAGTTGACAATTTATTGCAAATATTCTATCATACACCACCTATTTTCAATAGGAGAAACAAATGGCTCAACACAAAGCAGCAGAGAAACACAGGAGACAGAGTCTCCGAAGATACACAATAAACAGAAGGAACAAATCTGTACTCAGAAGACAAATTAAAAAATTAAGAGCAGTGATCGCAAAAAAAGATAAAAAAGAAGCTCTCAAACTATTACCCGAAACCTTTGCTGTGATAGACAAAGCTGCCAAAAAAGGAGCCATCCACAAAAACACAGCCAACCGGTATAAGTCAAGGCTTACCAGGCAGGTTGCTTCAATGCCTTCAAAGTAAACCTTTCCTTCCAGCTCTTCTCTGACAGTAATCAAACAAAAATCCATCCATCAGTTCATGGAAAGAAAGACCCGTTGATTTCATTTTTATATCAATGTTTTTGAGCTGTTCGATATAATATCTTAAATCCTGGACTGATATCTGCTCTGCAAAATGAATGATCTGTTTGAATTTTCTCTGGTATAAATCTTTATATCTTTCTGGTATAAAAGGCTTGATCTCTTTAAAAATAGATTTTTTGTCTTTGCTCCCTTCTTGCAAGCGCATTTTGGTCAAAAGAATATCATTAAAAAAACCAGAAATTTCGTTCATTATGACAACAGGAGGGATGTTTTCTTTCTCCAGAAGCTTGTCTAAGGTAAAAAGACATTTTTGATAATTGGACTCTTCCAAACTATTGGTGATTTCCCATTGAATAAAAGGTTTGGTCCATCCTGAAATCTGCTCAACATCTTCTGCCTTAATAAAATTCTTTTCACCCACAAATGTCACCAGTTTATCGATCTCAGTATTTAACCTGTAAAGGTCATTTCCTGCCAGCTCACTCAACCTTTTGCAGGCATATAAATCAATTTTTTTTCCCTCCTCCTGAATCCGCTTTTTGATCCATGAGTCTAACTTTTTCCCCTTCAATAGGGCGAGTTCTTCAATATGGATGCTGTTTTTAGGAAGGGAACGAAAAAATTTCAGTAAAGGGGAACTTGCTTGGATCTTTTGGTTGAAAACAATGATCAAAACAGTCTTTTCCGATGGAGAAGACAAGTAGGACTTCAACAATTCTTTATCAGCTGAAGAAAGCTGTTCCTCCTTTCTGGGTATGTTTTGTCTCTTACGGGGAGGAATTTCAACCCTTATCAGCCTGTAAGAAGAGGATAACAAGGGCATGGTTTTTGCTGAGTCAATGATATCAGCCCATGAATCTGTTCCCAGCTCATATCTCTCTACCACAGTGTCCTGTTGTTCAGGGCTTGATATTTTTTCCTTAATTTCCTCAATAAACTCAAACGCAGGGAAAACATCTTCGCCATAAAAAAAATAAGCGGGGCTTAAATCCACTTCTCTAAAAACCCTCCAGGATCATGATGACCAGACTTCTGGCAAAATTCCCTGAAATCTCTTCAATAGCTTTTGTCTCAACGGATTCAAAATCCGCTCCCTCCTCCACTTCATATTCTTTTTTATAAACAAAATTAGGATTTGAAAAAAACACTCGATCTTCCACCAAATCTCTCACTGTGATCCTGGCAACAATAGTTATGTTATACCGGTCTGCTGTATCAGTTCCTGAAAAAGCAATAGGATTAACCCTGAACGAAGATATTTCTCCGATGAGAACAGCATCAGCGGATGCGGCATCATCTGTGATCTCAACTTTTCCCCTCGCCACAAGCTCATCGATAACACTTTGGGTCAGCTTCACATCCAGTTCAAATCGGGGAGTGTTATTCTTAAACATGGGAACCTGTATCTTTTTTATGTGAGGGGGAAGAGAACTTCCTGTTCCCCGCAGATGATATCCGCAGCTAACCATGAAAGAGCATACTAAAAAAAGAATAAGGCATTTTCTCATGTTCCTATCCTGACACCACAATATTGACCAGTTTGTTCTTTATATAGATGACTTTTTTTGGTTCTTTGCCCTTTACGTATTTTTGAATCCGGTCCAGAGACAAAGCTCGAGACTTTATCTCCTCCTGGGGTGTGTTTCTTTCTGTTTCAAATTTATCTCTTAATTTTCCATTCACCTGAACAACCACAGTCACTGTTTCCTCCTTGACTAAACTGTCTTCATATTCAGGCCACAAGGAACGAAATAAAAGGGAAGTATGACCTGTCAACTCCCATAATTCTTCAGAAACATGAGGAGCAAAAGGGGAAATCAGCTTCAGGAGGACAGTCATGCATTGTTTCAATATTTTTTGTCCCGAGGAATCAGATCTCAACACCGAGGATGCTTTTTTTATTTGATTGAAAAATTCCATTATGGAACTTATGGCTGTATTTAAATGATATCTTTCTCCTATGTCTTGGGTGACTTTTTTGATGGTCTGATGCATCTTGATTTGAATATCCCTCATTTCTCCAGAAGGCTCATCCTCAGAGTGATCAGCTTCTTCAGTCTTTTCAAATAGATCTAAATTTTCCTGAAAAAATATCCAAACCCGGTTCAAAAATCTAAAGCAACCTTCAATGCCTTGGTCATCCCATGCAAATTCCTTCTCCGGAGGAGCAGCAAACAGGATGAAAAGCCGGATGGTATCAGCTCCGTATTTTCCAATCATTTCATCTGGATCCACCACATTCCCTTTTGACTTGGACATGGCTGATCCATCCTTAGTCACCATTCCCTGCCCTAAGTAATGAGGAAAAGGCTCATCAATATCAGTCAGCCCTAGATCTCGCAAAATTTTACAGAAAAACCGAGCGTAAATGAGATGAAGAATGGCATGCTCCACTCCTCCGACATACAGGTCAACCGGAAGCCAGTAATCCACTTTGTCAGGATCAAAAGGAAAATTTTTTTCATCTGGAGAGCAGTAACGAAAATAATACCAAGAAGAATCAAAAAAAGTATCCATGGTGTCTGTCTCGCGTCTTGCTTCTCCGTGACAGAAAGGACATTTTGTTTGGACAAAGCTTTTTGACTTCTCTAAAGGGGATCCTTCTTCCCCTTTAAACTCAACATCAGAAGGTAAAGTAACAGGCAAGTCTTTGTAAGGGGCCTTAACTATCCCGCACTTTTTGCAGTAGATAACGGGAATGGGTGTTCCCCAATAACGCTGCCTGGAAATCCCCCAATCCCTGAGTCTGAATAATACGGTCCCTTTGCCCAGCTTTTTATCCTGTAAAAACTTTATCATCTCTGGTATGGCCTCTGCTGAAGTCATGCCAGTATAAGGCCCAGAATTAATCAATTTCCCGTACTCAGTGAAAAGACCATCTGATTCTTCTTTTTCTTTTTTTCCTTCAGGCACGATCACTTCTCTTATAGGAAGAGAATATTTTTGGGCAAACTGAAAATCCCTCTCATCATGAGCCGGGACTGCCATAATGGCTCCGGTCCCGTATTCCATCAACACATAGTTGGCTATCCATATGGGTATGTTTTCATGAGTAAAAGGATTCACAGCTGTTTTTCCGGTAAAAATCCCTTCTTTCTCTTCCTCTGAAGTCACTTCACCTGTGTGCTGCTGCCCTACATTATCCTGAATCCATTGACGTTTAAATTCTTCATCCTCTGAGCCTTCAATCAATTTGTGACACAAAGGATGCTCAGGGGAAAGCACTAAAAAAGTGGCTCCATAGATGGTATCAATTCTTGTGGTAAAGGTTTCAATGGAGATATCTGAATCTGAAACTTTAAAATGCAGTTGAGCGCCCTTGCTCTTTCCAATCCAATTCTTCTGCATAGCGATCACATTCTGAGGCCATTTATGGAGCTTTTTGTGCCCTGATAAAAGTTCTTCTGCATAGTCCGTGATCTTTAAAAACCACTGCTCCATATGTTTTTGTTCCACTTCTGTATCACATCTCCAGCATTTTTCATTGATCACCTGTTCATTCGCTAAAACAGTCCGGCACTCAGGGCACCAATTAACAGTGCTCTTTTTACGGAAAGCTAAACCTCGCTCAAACATCTTCAAAAAAATCCACTGGTTCCACTTATAGTATTCAGGAAGGCAGGTGTTGACTTCTCTGGACCAATCGTAACTGAATCCCAACCTCTTCAGCTGACTCTTCATATGCGAAATATTATCCAGGGTCCATTTCTTAGGATGAATGCCCTCTTTTATAGCCGCATTTTCCGCTGGCATTCCAAAAGCATCCCATCCAATGGGATGGAGCACATTGTATCCATTCATGGTCTTGTATCGGGAAATCACATCTAAAATTGAAAAATTTCTAACATGGCCCATATGTATGCGTCCGGAGGGATAAGGATACATTTCCAGTGTGTAATATTTTGGCTGGTCTGGATCTTCGGTTACTTTAAAAATCTCTTCCTTCTGCCATTTGTCCTGCCATTTCTTTTCAATTGTTTGAAAATCATATTTTTTATTCATGTTCAAATTCCTGTCTTGACCTGATCCGCCGCCCGTTCATTCTGAAATACAATCATAAATATTAGGTGCATACCCCTTAAAAGTCAAGAATTTGAAGTCAATGCCCCAAATTCATACACTGATATTTTATTTATACAGAATTTTTTGAATCTTATTTATTGAAAGTTTTTGTTCTATTTTTTTTATAACCGCCTGCATTTTTTCTGTATTCTCTGACTTGACAGCTGCCTCCCATTCTCTAAGCAAAGGAGAATAGACAAACTCATGATCTTTACGGATCATAATTTTTATCCCTTTCAATGCTCTCCATTGGATAATCATCACTAAAAAAAGGACATAAAAAAATATATTTGGCCCTGGGAGAAAGGCCATGATTCCACTTATGGGAAGAAGGAGAGTCTCAAGGATAAGAAGAATAAAATGTTTTGACCTTTGTTTGTGAAGGAAAAATATAAACTTTCTTTTTATTTTGTCCTTAT
>DASRVI010000437.1:0-4254 GCA_035655135.1 Acidobacteriota bacterium
TGCGGTAGATGCAAGGCGCAGGGCATGAAGTCGTGGTCTTTCACTACAAGTGCTCTGTAACGAAGAAGATGACGGAAGATCAGCTTGCCTGTAAGGTAAAATATGTATGCATTGGATTAAGATCATAACTTGATTAAAATAATAATCATGCTTTTAATGAATACATATAAAGGAATGTTGATCATTATAAATTTGTATGGAATTGCATACATATTTTATGAATGACCAGGATGTTTGACCCACGGATAGGGGGAGTTACGGAGCCGCCGAGAATTTATTGCGAGGAGCGAAGCGACGTAGCAAACTCGATGTGCTTCGTTCTCTGATGAGATTGCCGCACTCCCTTTTGGTCGTTCGCGATGACGAAGGAAGCCTAAGCCATACCTGATTTTCATCCTTATTTTCGCTTGATGATGACAGCAGTCATGTCATCCATTCTATTTGCACCTGATATGAAGTCATTAAGGCCTTTAAACAACTTATCCATAATTTCCTGAGGAACACATTTTCTATGCTTTTTTATAAAATCTTTTAATCCTTTCTCACCAAACTCTTCATTCTTTTTATTCCTGCTTTCTGTAATGCCGTCAGTATAAAGAAATATCATGTCTCCTGGGTCTAAATGCCCTTTCTTCCATTCATAAGATACCGAAGGGAACATTCCCAACCCAAGACCGCAGCTTTCTAAACAGTGGGTATTTCCCTTTTTATTTACAACAACAGGTGGATTATGGCCTGCATTGACATATTTATAATCACCGTTTTTTTTATCTAGTTCCAAAAAGAAAAAGGTAATAAATGAATTGATAGCGGAACTTTTATTAACAAAATCGTTCAACCGGCAAGCCATGTCTTCTACTGAAATATCTTTATTGACCTCTGAATGCAGAGAAGCTCTTAAGGAAGCCATTAATAAAGAGGCCCCGACTCCTTTACCTGAAACATCACCAATGGCAATGCCTATTCGGTTGTTATCAATAGGGATATAGTCATAATAATCTCCTCCTACTTGATAGCAAGGAATATTTCTTCCTGAAATTTCATAATCCTCAATATCTGGGTCCTTTTTAGGAAGAAAATCTTTTTGTATCTTAGCTGCTAGATCCAGTTCTTTTTCCATTTTCTCTTGTTCTATAGATTTATCAATCAATCGAGAATTTTCAATCTTTACAGCCGCCAAATTAGATAACAAGGTCAGAAGTTTTAAGTCTTCTTCATTAAACTGTTTGTTTAAAGAGATCCTGTCTGCATATATGATTCCTATGATCTCCTTGTTGTTCCACAAAGGAACACACATAGCTGAGCTGATGTTAAATCTGACCACACTTTCTTGAGCTTTAAACCTAGGGTCTGCCTGGACATCAGAAACGAGAATAGAAGAATGTTTGTTGACCGCCATATCGACAATACTCTGACTGACATTTATTTTTTTGTTCATCAGGCCAGTATTATTGATACGGATGACTTTGGGAATATACTGCACAGGATTCCCTTCTTTGATCATTAGGACACCTCTGTCCATGGGTAGATTCTCGCATATCAAGTCCATGATATGTTCCAGCAACTCATGAAGAGGTTTATGCAGAACTAAAGTCTTGCTCACTTCACTGATAACAGATAATGCTTTATGTTCCTTTTTTATCTTTTCAATATCAAAAGCTCTTTCTGTGGCCTCAATAGTGGTGCTTACATCAGGTTTTCTAAGAACTTCTTCTAGATTCATTATAGTGTTAACATTTACTGAAGAAGAGTCGGTGAATTCAACATGAGTGGACAGCTTCTTATTAAAAACAATCCGAGTGGAACCGATAAGGATCTCATCCCCTTCTTTTAATTTGACTTCAGATCTTATTTTCTCGCCATTTAAAAAAGTCCCGTTTTTACTATCATTATCTTTAAGTATGAAGTCTTTTCCTGACCGTTTTATTTGGGCATGAGTTCCTGAGCAAAAAGGATCTGAAATTGATATATCATTTTCTCCGGATCGTCCCATAGAGATTTTGTCTTGGGTAAGGTCATAAGAAAAGGAATCTCTTCCTTTAGGATAAACAAATAATTGTGTTTCTAACATTTATTGATTAAATTATAATCTTATCTGTCTAAGAATTTCAAGAGTATGAGAAAATATAATATAATCAACCCAGATAAGGAGGAAAACACTTAATCATGTATGACCTCAAAAATAACCTATCATCTATACGAAATGAGTTCCCTATTTTACAAAATTGTGTTTACTTGATAAGTAACTCTTTAGGTGCAGTTCCTAAAAAAGTCAAAACAGGACTTGAGAGTTATTATAATCTGTGGGCAGAAGAAGGAGTGAGTGCCTGGAAAAAAGAATGGTGGGATTTGTCAAAAAGGATAAGCCGCCAACTAGAAGAACTTCTGCAAGCAGAAAAAAGCAGCATAACTATGATGCCCAACGCCACTATTGCCCACTGGATAGCTCTTTCTACAAAATTTACTAACCATGATTCTAAAAGAAATAAAGTAGTCATGACAGATCTAGATTTTCCTTCTTCAATTTATGCTGTATCAAAAATTGCCAAATTCATGGGCTGGAAATTACAAATAGTTCAAAGTAAAAATACCTCTTTATTAGAAATAAAAAAAATCACAGAGAGAATAGATGATAAAACTTTATTTGTTGCCACTTCACATGTCTATTTTAAAAGTTCTCTTATTCAAGACATTCACTCCATTGCTAAAAAAGCAGCCAAAGTAGGGGCGATGACAGTCATAGATGGCTATCATGCGCCAGGAATCATACACGTTAACCTCAAAGATTCAGGAATAGATTTTTATATAGGAGGATGCCTCAAATGGTTGTGCGGCGGTCCTGGCAATGCTTTTTTATATGTCAGACCAGGATTGGCTGAACAAATCGAGCCAGGACTTACCGGATGGTGGGCTCATAAAAATCCCTTTAAATTTGATCTGGATTTAAAATATACTTCAGGACCTTACCGATTTATGTCAGGAACTCCCCCTATTCCTTGTCTTTATACCGCATCGGCTGGACTCAATATTATCAAACAAGTGGGGATAAAAAATATCAGAGAAAAATCTATTTCCATGACAGAAATGATCATTGATAAATCCAAGCAAAGAGGATTTAAAATTTGTTCTCCCCTAAAAAGCGATCTAAGAGGGGGCGCTGTTTCTATCCATTTACCCTGGGCTTTTCAAATCAAACAAGCTCTGGATCAAAAAAAAATATTGGTTGACTTTAGAAAAGGACAAACCAAAAAAGAAGATGTCATCCGCATTGGGCCTCATTTCTATAACCAAAAAGAGGAAATCGGTCGTCTATTTGAGGAAATAGATCACCTTTATTCCTCAGAAGAATACAAGAAATTTCCAGATAAAATAGATCACGTCACATGAAATCTATTGGAGATTTACATTCCTATAAATATGAGCCTGGCAATAAAGCTCACCAAGAGGGCCACTGATATGTTGAGAAGAATGGAAACCATGGCCCACTTTCTTCCGATCTCCTTCCATATAATGGCTACTGTTGACAAACACGGAATAAAAAAACTAAGAAAAACAGTGAGTACAATGATTTGCTGTTTGGAAATAACAGTTAAAAGCTGGTTATAATTAACTCCCAAGGCCTGAAGCATCATGATCAGTGATAACTCTTTTCTCAAAAAACCAAAAACCAGAGTGACTCCTAATTCCTTGGGTAATCCGAACGCATGCTTAATAATTGGCGAAAGAATAACATTAATGATTTCATCTATATGGAAAAATTGAAGCAGGCCCAGTACAACACTTCCTGCAATCAAAATAGGCCAAGCAAATCCAATGAAAGATTTTAATTGAAAGAAAACTTTTTTAATCATATTTGAAAAAGAGGGCATTTTAAGAGAGGGTATTTCCAGGATAAGACCTGGAGAAGGAGTCTTGAAAAATATTGAAATCACTCTTCCCAAAAAAGCCACTAAAATCATATTAAAGAAATAAAAACCTAGGGCCCACACAGGACCTAAATAAAAAGCCACCAAGGCTAATATAATCGTGGTTCTTGCTGAGCAAGGAATAAAAGGGATTAACAGAGAGGTGAGGATTTTATCCCGCCTCGACTCAAGAATCCGAGTAGAAACCACAGCTGGAACATTACATCCAAATCCAAGAATAAAAGGAGAAACAGATTTGCCGTGAAGTCCTATCTGATGCATCAATTCATCCATTAAGAATCCCACTCTAGCCAAATACCCTGTATCCTCAAGCAATGACATCAATAAA
>DASRVI010000438.1:0-9652 GCA_035655135.1 Acidobacteriota bacterium
CTTGTTTTGGGCAGGATTTGGGCTTCTGATCATTGGAACCAAAAAGACCCCAAAGAAAATCACTGGTTGAATTAATTGTTTATTTGTGGATATATTATACTTGATGTGGACTGTCTTTCATCATTTTCGATTTAAAAAAAAGGAGGCTCCTTATGAATGATGAAAAAAAAGACAAAGGAAAAAACGTAGGAGGAAATGCGAGCTTGATCGGACCAATCTGGTTTATTGGCTGGCTGTTTACCATCGGATTTGCTGATTTGACTTTCTGGAAAGCTGTTTTGGCCTTGATCATTTGGCCGTTTTATTTAGGAAACGCAGTTTAATTGTAGTCTCTTTTTATTTTTAATTAAATGAGATGTGGGATGAAAATCAAAATGAAAAAATCATAAAATCGAGGCCAATCTGGATTTGGCTTTCACCGCTTATCTTTCTTTTACTGACCGGAGTTGTTTTATTAACAAATTCAAATAAAGCTCTGTTCCTTTTAATCAACCAGGCTTCCTGTTTCACAGGGGATAAATTATGGGCTGTGCTCACTTTCTTCTCAGACGGCTTGGTCTCTTTTGTCATTTTACTTCCCCTGATTTACAAAAAGCCCCAGTTGATTTGGGCTGTATTTCTGGCCGCGGTATTATTCACTGTATTCGGCCAGGGAATCAAACATTTAGCCCGTATCCCTCGGCCCCCCCAAGTTTTTTCTCCGGAAGTATTCCATTTGATTGGGCCGGACTGGGGCCATAATTCTTTTCCTTCCGGACATGCTTCCATGGTATTCAATCTTGCCGGAGTTTTTTCTTTGACGGCCAGAAAAAATTGGTTTCGTTTTTTGCTCATTGGGTTGGCTTCCATTGTTGCAGTTTCTCGCATGGTGGTGGGAGTTCACTGGCCTGTAGATGTATTAGTGGGAGCTGCCATAGGATGGATCACTATATGGATCGGTCTTGAAGTATCCAAAAAATCAGATTGGGCCTGGAAAGGGACGGGAAGAAAGATCATAGGAGCTGTTCTTATGGCAGGGTGTCTGCTTCTCTTTTTTGTGGATTATACGGGGCATGAAGATATCTTATTTTTTCAGCGAATGATTGCGTTTATTTTTCTGATCGCAGGAGGGCATGAATACGCTAGGATCTATGGTTGGAAAGGCTTTTTTTCCAGGTGATTCTGACTAATCTGAATTGATCTGGATTAAGTTATAAACAGGTCTTTGCTGGGAAAATTAGGTTCGCTGGTCACATTTATTCCTAATCTTTTTAAACCGGCTTCGTCTCCAGAAGAAGGGATATGAGTGATGTGCATTTCACTATTGTGGAGCTTGTTGAGCTGTTCTAGAGCAAGTGAAGCGGCAGGATTGACGGTGGCGCTCACGCTTAAAGCAATCAGTGTTTCTCCCAGATCCATACTTGGATTTTTTCTGTTAAGAATTTTTTCTTTCAGACTGCTGATCGAATCCATCACGTTGTTATTTAGAAGGTGGATTTCATCTGGAATTCCTGCTAATTTTTTTACAGCATTGAGTATCAAGCTTGATGAGGCGTGCATTAATGGAGAGTTGCATCCTTTAACAATAGTGCCATCATTTAATTCTATGGCAGCTCCGCAGAATATGCCGTCTCTTCCCTTTTGTTGGTACCTGGCTTCTTCAGCTGCTTCTATAGCTGGTTTAACCACTCTCCTGTCCTCAGCCTTGACTCCCACTTCTTCCATTAACAGCCTAGTTTTGGTCACAGTTTCTTTTTCAATAAATCCCATAGCATACTCACACTGATACCGGTAACTTCTTCTTATGATTTCTTGTGAGGCGGCCTCTCTAACCACTTTATCATCAGTGATAGCAAACCCAGCCCTGTTCACTCCCATGTCTGTCGGAGATCGATATATGGAATCCGTATCTGTGATATGTTCTAAAATTCTTTTTAATACAGGAAATGCCTCTATGTCCCGGTTGTAATTGGTTGCTTTTTCTCCATAAGCTTCAAGATGGAATGAATCGACCATGTTGAAATCACCTATATCGGCTGTAGCGGCTTCATAGGCTAAATTTACCGGATGTTTCAGATCCAGGTTCCAAATAGGGAAAGTCTCGAATTTAGCGTATGAGGATTTAAGTCCTTTTTTATGGTCATGGTAAAGCTGAGCTAGACATGTGGCCATTTTTCCGCTTCCAGGCCCTGGAGCAGTAACCACTACAATAGGCTTTGATGTTTCAATGTAGGGAGCGGCTCCATATCCTTTTTCACTGGCAATGGTGGCAAGATCAGTGGGATATCCTGGGATGGATCGGTGAGTGTAAGTCTTAATGCCCCGACGTTCCAGTCGGTTGCGAAACTGTTGGACTGCTGGCTGGTCATTGAATCTGGTAATAACCACAGCCAGTACATCCAGTTCCCAACTTCGCAGGTCGTCAATAAGCCTTAAAGTATCCACATCGTAAGTTATGCCAAAATCAGCTCTGATCTTTTTTTGTTCAATATCTCCGGAATAAACACAAAGGATGATATCTGCCTTATCTTTAAGAGTTTGAAGAAGGCGGATTTTGGCATTGGGATCGAATCCTGGAAGAACTCTGGAGGCATGATAGTCAAATACAAGTTTTCCTCCGAATTCTAAATAAAGTTTTCCTCCAGAATTCTTAGCTCGTTCAAGGATATATTTGCTCTGTTCCTGAAGGTATTTATCTTTATCAAATCCTTTTTTATTGATCATGATCTTAGAAATTAGATTTAGCGGTTTCCGAAACGGGGATTCACGATATTGTTGTAGATAGAACCAAACCTGTAATTCAGCCTGAGGTTCAAGCTGAAGTCATAACTGGTGGCGAGTTGTTTAAGCTCTAGAAGAATTTCATCTTTTGATGCCCCTTCTCTGGGCAGAGAAAGCTGGTCTCTGACCCGAGCGTATTCACCGTCTATACCAAAAGACAATCCTTTAAAGACTCTCACAGATAGACCAGCTTCAAATTGAAGGTTATTTTTACTAAAGTCATGGAGGTAGTTGGATCCTTCCAAACGCAACCCTGCAGAACCCCAGGGTTCTTTGATCTCTAAAGTGACATTCAAGCTTTGCTGGAATAGATTTTCTAAAATTTTGTCAAAAATAGTGATTTCATTATATTGACGATAGGTATACTGCAGTCGATATTGGATCCGAAGCTCCCGTCGAGTAGACTGTTCGTATGGAAAAATATTGTATTCCACTGCCGGACCAATAGTGGCGAAAATATCCGCATTATCATAAGAGGATGAATACAAATGAATTCCGGCTCCTGCTGACCAGTGGTCATTAATGCTCTTGACCCATTGGGAGTAAACCATTTTTCGGTCTCTTACGCTGATAATCTCTTCTTCTTCATCGATATCATATTTCCTTCTTCTATAATTAGTGTTAACCCAGAAACTGAATTTTGATGCTTCTGTAGTCCTGTTCGCAGAAAGAGAAATCGAGTACCGATACTGCTTTGACATTTGTTCCAAGTCCATATTTCCACTGAGACTGAAGCTGAATACCCAGTAATCCCATTTGTCGGAAGTGACAGTTGGAGTTTCTTCAGCTGTTGATTTTTCATAGGATACTGTGATGTACTCAGATAAAGGGGTGTCAGAAACATAGGGGATGAGGCCTTGTTTCAGCGTTTTGACCATGCCTTCTCTTATTTGAGCTTCTGTGTCTGTGGATTTGGAAAAGTATTTTAAGGTGGAGTCTCGACCTTCATATTCTTTAAGCCCCATGAAATTAAGGGTATATTCATACCCTCCGCTCCCTGTGGTGCGTCGGGTGATTAAAACGTGAACATCTGCGTTTTCTCGATCTCGCATGTAGTTCACAAAAGTGATTTCAGTCCTTATGTAATCCATATCACAGAGGCGCCGGCTGCAGTCCAGAAAAACATTAGGGGCAGTGCTCCTCAAATCCTCTTCTTGAGCTGAAAGCGGTCCCGCCATAGATGGGATCAAACACAGGAGCCCAACAACTAAACTTATTATTCTCTTTCTTGTCATTTCCTATCTCCACTATCTGATGTGAATTGGAATTCAGGGATTAAAAAGTATTTATTTTGTCCTAATAAAAACCTGTGACCAGGGCATAAAATTGACCTCTGAACCTCTGGCGATGTGTTTCCCTTGAATGAACTGCTTGTAAAGCCAGGTATGCAAAACAAGGATGCGAAGCAGGCTCTTTTCAGGAAGTTTTTCTTCAGCGATCACTATTTTGTTTTCTTTAAAATTGTCAATATAGAGGAGAGTCTCACCGGTTCTAAAGTTGTAAGCATCGACTTTTACAGGGCCTGGGCAGCGTTGGAATTCCCAGGTGATCGAAAGAGGCTGAGAACTGTCAATAATAGAGGGCTGAGGACTCTTGATCACAAGCCAGTCTGGAACAGGATAGGTTCTTTCCAGGTTAATTCCTTCAGGAATAGATATTTTAAGCACCACTTCTTTCGCCAGATTTTCTTTGGCTATATCGATTCTTTTTTCGTAATGTCTTTCTTTAAAGTCCAGTTTTATAGAATTAACCTCAACTGTTGCGTTAGGGATAATATCTCCACAGGATGAATCTCTGCGCAGTTCAATGTAAGAACGGATTTCTACATGATCGATGTCATTGTTGTAGTCATATCGAGAGAGACTGAAAGTAGGGTAGATCGTGGCCCTGATATAAAATTTGGGTTGACTCTGTTCTTGTTGGGCAGCTAGAAATATTCCTGATATCCCTATTCCCACAACCAGCAAAAATACAATACCTTTCCTCATAAATCCCTCCTCTGTTTCTCCTGAATTATTATATCACACTCATATGATGTAAAGAACCGCTTAATCCAGATAAATCCACGCTATTGGCGATATCTTTATTATCCTGGATTATTCATAAAAAAATGGCGATGTTTTTATTATTTTTCTTCAGTGATTTCTTTATAGATGATTTCAACAAGACTGGGCCATCGGCTTTGGCTTTGTTCGATGCCGAATTCTTTTTTTACTTCTTCTAGAGACTTTCCTTTTTCTATCAGTGCTTTTATTTTTTCCTGTTTTTTTTCAAGAGAGGTGATCAGATTCTGTATGTTTTCCCTTTGAGCTATCTCTCCATGTCCGTGGACAAATGTATCTGCATCCAGTTCCAAGACTGCTTTTAATGTTTTGACCAGGCCGAAAGAATTCCCGTTTTTATGTTTGTGTATAAGAGGATCTCTATTTAGAAAAATAAGGTCTCCTAGGAAAGCCACTTTTTGTTCTGGAAAAAACACCACAATATCACCATTTGTATGGGCTGGATAGAAGTAGATAAGCTCGATCTTTTCACCCCCTAGGTACAGATTCATCTTCTCACTGAATGTCTTATTCGGCAGATACTCTTTTAATTTTTCTTCCTTAAATGCTTCTTCCATGTGTTTGCGGGTGTTGATGTGAGATATCACATCGATTCCTTTTGGAAAACCTGAGAGCCCATTTACATGATCTCCGTCGCTGTGGGTGAGGATTACGGTTTTAATAGGATTAGGAGTCATTGTTTTTATTTCATTGATCATCATGTTTGCTGATTCTTCACTCATCTTTGCGTCCACAACCAGAACTTGATTTTCTCCAATAAAGAAACCAGTATTGGCGCCGCTTCCGCCCGTTACTTCATAAATGCTTTCTGTTACTTTAACCATTTTGAGGGGAGGTATTTCCCTTTGAGCTTTGGCATAGGGGAAGACAATTAAAGTGAATATAAAAACCAATAAAAAAAGTCTAATGTTTGTTTTCATCTAACGCCTCCTATCTGTTTTATAATCATTATTGTGCTTATTAAAAGCCTAAACAGGAACCTAATCCATAATAAAATATTATGCTTTTCCTATCAACAGGAATTTCCATGGCTCCATAAAAGAGACAATTTTCTTTTAGACATGATTGATTTGTGTATAATATTGAAAATTGAAATGAGAACAAATTTCAACGAGAAAGCTTTGGGTACCTGGTCTGCGGTAGCAGCCTATGTATCATGGGGACTTTTGCCCCTTTATTGGAAGACTCTGGATCAGATTCCTGCCTTAAAGATTCTTGCCCATAGGATTGTGTGGTCATTTGTTTTTCTTTTTTTCCTGGTTTCCTATCGAAAGATCTGGTCGGGGATCAGAAAAATATTGACAGTAAAAAAAACTAGAAACTCATTTTTTCTCACCTCCTGTTTTTTAGGAGTAAATTGGCTGACTTATATTTGGGCGGTGAATTCAGGTCATGTTGTGGATGCCAGTCTGGGTTATTTTATAAATCCCTTGATAAGTGTTTTACTGGGAGTTTTTTTTCTTAAAGAAAAGCTCAATTTTTGGCAAAAGATATCTGTACTGCTTGCTTTGATCGGCGTTTTATACATGACCGTGAACCTGGGAAATATTCCATGGATTTCTCTTGTTTTGGCCCTGACTTTTGGATTTTATGGTTTTTTCAGAAAAAAAGCAGATGCGGATTCAATGGTTGGGTTGACCACTGAAATGATGATTTTATTGCCAGCTGCTGTCCTGTTTATCTTGGTTATTAATATCAATGGAAACGGTGTTATAGGCAAAGTTCCTTTTCCAACTCACCTTCTTCTGCTGGGAACCGGAATTGTGACTGCTTTGCCTCTCTTGTGTTTCAACTACGGAGTGAAAAGAATTGAACTGAAAACCATCGGCTTTCTTCAGTATTTATCTCCTACTTTTCAACTCTTTCTGGGAGTATTTGCTTTTAGGGAGCCATTTTCATTAACCCACATAGTGAGTTTTGGGCTTATCTGGATAGCTCTGATCATCTATTCAGCCTCCAATGCTTCTTTTATGCTGCGGATCAAGCCTCAGAAAAAAATCACAAAAAAGATTAAAACGAGAGAAAAGTTTGAATGATCATTTTAAAAAATTCTTGCATATCGTGGAAATGAAAATAATAATAAAAACATCGCCATTTTTTTATAAATAATTCAGGTTTATAATTTAAAAAATATAAAAGGAGATACCCCATGAAAAACATATCGTCAAAGAAGTGGCTTAAATGGGCCTCATTTTTATCTGTCTTGACTTTGATACTTGCCTTTTCTGTTTTTTCATTTCAAAAATCGCCTGCCAAAGAAAATATAGAAGCCAATTTTCAAGGATGCACCAGTATCATGGCAGGCCGGTTAGCTACCACAGACGGTTCTGTTATCACTGCCCATTCCTGTGATGGCAATTACAGAACCTGGGTTGAAATTGAGTCCGGCCAATCTTATTCTGAAGGAGCAACCACCAAGGTTTACCATGGACTTCTTCACACGGAAACCTCTTGGGATCAAAGAGGTGTCATGGAACAGGGAGAGATCCCCCAGGCTAAAAAGACCTATGCCTTTTTAAACACAGCTTACCCTTGCATGAATGAAAAGCAGCTTGCCATAGGAGAGACCACAATTGGGGGCCGAAGAGAGCTAAGAAATAGTGAAGGAATGTTTTATATAGAAGAACTCCAGCGCATCGCTCTGCAGAGATGCACCAAAGCCAAGGAAGCTATAAAACTGATCGGGAAACTGGTCAAGGAATATGGATACTGCGATAGAGGAGAATGTTTGACATTTGCCGACCCAAAAGAAGTTTGGCATTTTGAAATTTTTGGGGCTGGTCCTCTTGAAATAGGCGCAGTATGGGCTGCTGTCCGGATTCCTGACGACCATGTGGGTGTTTCAGCCAATATTCCCAGAATCGGAGAGCTTGATTTGAATGACCCGGATCATTATATGGCATCGGATAATGTTTATTCTCTAGCCCAGGAAATGGGATGGTGGGATCCTGAAGGCGGGAAACCTTTTAAATTCTGGGAAGCCTACAGCGGAAGGAAGCCTTTTTCTACCAGAGAATATTTTGTTTTGAGTGCTGTGGCACCTTCCCTTAATCTCAGCATGGATTCCGAAGAGCTGCCTTTTTCCGTTAAACCTGATAAAAAGATATCAGTCAGGGACGTGATGGCGTTGTACAGGCAGACCTATCAGGGGACTGAATTAGATATGACAAAAAATTTGATGGTGAAAAAGAGGAGAAGTGATGAACTGATATTGAGCCCTATTGTGAATCCGTGGATGAACTGGGATTTTATCGGCCTGCTCAATACCATTAAGCCGGGAATAGTGGAGCCTGCGAGAACCATTGCTATTTCAGGATGTTCTTATTCTGAAGTCCTTCAGTGCAGAGATTGGCTTCCTGATGAAGTGGGAGGAATTGCCTGGCTTGCTTTTGACAATCCGGGTCAAAGCCCCAGAATCCCTGTATTTGCTGGAGTGACTGAACTCCCTCCCAGCTTTGAGATCGGCGCACAGCACAGATTTAGAACAGATTCGGCTTGCTGGGCTTTTAGGCGTGCCAACAGACTTTCTCAGGTCAGATGGGGAGTCGCTGGAAAGTATATTAAAGAAGCGATTTCAGAATTCGAAGAAAAAGCTTTCACTGACCTTCCTATGATTGAAAAAAAAGTCAAAGAATTGCACAGCACCGGAAACTCAGAAGAAAACATGAAGAAGATCAAGGAATATCTAACAAAATACACCAATGACTTTTCCCGGGCTGCTATGCATAAGTATTGGGAGCTGGGGGATATGTTTTGGGGGATGTTTGGTCGAGGTTTTTAACAATAGGATTCTTGTTCCCACCAAGAATCCACAATCTCTATGTTACCCTCTTTATCTTTGAATAAAAATTTGGTCCCTTGTTTAGGGCTCATTTCAATGCCTTTATAGATAACGATGAGTTGAAGATTTTCATCTTTTTCAAAGTATTCTTTAGCTTTTTTAATGGCATCCTCTTCAGAGGGATAGGCTTTTTTGTCTTCTAAAATTAAAGTATCTTCATAAGAATAGTCTGTTTTTCCTTTATGGCCCTGAAGATAATATTTGGTTTTCATACTGTTCTCCTCTGATGAATGTTGTTTGTTGTTTTATACATGAACAATATATTTTAGAGGAATCGCTCAATAATGTAAATTGTTTAATGTCATTTTTATGAATATTTCAGGTTCATTGACATAGGGGATGATAAAAAATAAAATCAACTGGTATCAAGGAGTCTATTATGCTGGTCCTAAATCAGAAAGATATTTTAAATGCGGTGACCCGGAATGAAATAGTGGATTCTGTGGAAAAGGCTCTGCGAATGTATGAAGAAAAAAAATTTCATATGCCAGACCGCATGCATGTGGATTACAGAGGCAATACTCTCTTATTAATGCCCTGTTTTACCAAAAAAAGCATGGGAACAAAACTAGTCTCTCTGTATCCTCAAAATGAAAAAAAGGACCTTCCTGTTCTTTTTGGAGTCATGGTCCTCAATGATGGAAACACAGGGAAACCCTTGGCTGTACTGGATGGATCCGCACTAACAGCTCTCAGAACAGGAGCTGTGGGAAGTGTGAGCATCCGTCATATGACTTCCAAGAAAGTCAGTATTTTAGGGATAGTGGGAGCTGGAGTTCAAGGGTTTCATCAAACCATCACAGCATGCACTCAGAGAGATTTCAAATCAGTTTATGTGTATGATAAATTTTCTGAAAAATCAGATCAATTGATTGAAAAATTATTAAAAAAACTTAAAAACATTAAAGTCAAAAAAGCAAAAAAGGCTGAAGAATTACTCGAAGAAGCAGAGGTTGTGATTACAGCCACCACCTCTACGGAACCTGTT
>DASRVI010000439.1:0-2165 GCA_035655135.1 Acidobacteriota bacterium
CGCCGAAGCACCTGCTTCCGTCGTGCTATCGGGGCTATTATTATCCGGGACGATCAGATTATCTCCACCGGATATGTGGGAGCTCCGAGACATACCAAAGACAGTTTTGAACACGGAATTTGCCTCAGAGATAAACTGAAAATCCCCCACGGCGAGCGGTATGAACTCTGTCGAAGTGTGCACGCAGAACAAAATGCCATCATCAACGCAGCCAGAGCTGGGGTGAGTCTGTTAGGTGGAGACATGTACATTTACGGCAGTATATACAAAAATAAAAAACGCATTGATGCTTTTCCCTGTTTCATATGCAAAAAAATGATCATCAACGCAGGACTAAAAAATGTCATATGCTCCGCAGCGGACGGAGGAATAAAAATATTCAAAGTCAGTGATTGGGCTAAAGAATGGAGAGAAAAAGACATTATCGACACAAAAAACCAGTACGGGAAAAAGTAAATCAAGAAAAATGAATGGTAAATGGTGAAAAATGAAATGAAAACTATAAACTCAATATTTCGCAATCTTATTATTATCTTCTTTACAATGGCGCTGCTGAGTCCAGCATACTCACAGGAAACAGAAAAAAAAGAGCCTGGAAAACAGAAACCAACTTCTCTTTTGAAGCTTCTTGAGATCGTTCCTTCTGACGAATCTGTAGATTATGTCCAAAATAAGACTCAGTTTCAACTGCACACTCTTCTCACAGAGCAAAGACATCCGGCAACCTGGAACTTGAGTGAAGTGGTTCAAGATGACGGCGCTGCAGGACTGGAAATGCTCTTTAAAGTTGACCAAGACATTGTCAAGAAACTGGATCAGCTCTCTCAAAATACAGACAATCTTGAGGCAGCTGTCAAAGCTGTCAGAAACGCTCTTCTATCAGATCATAAAATATATGTTTACGGATGCGGAGCTACAGGACGTCTGGCCAAACAGATGGAAAGCACTTTCTGGAGACCCTTCTGGGAAAAAATAAAAAGTCAGAACCGAATATGGGATAAATGCAAATCCCATTTAAATGAAAATACAGAAGGAAAACTCACAGGAGAGATGACCGGTGGAGACAGAGCCCTTATAAGTTCCCTGGAAGGCTTTGAAGATCTTCAGCTTATTGGAGAACTCCAGTTAAAGGAACACAAAATCAAAAAGGGAGATGTGGTCATCTGCGTCACAGAAGGAGGAGAAACTTCCTCTGTCATAGGAACTATTTTATATGCTTTAGAGCAGTGGAAAAAATCTCCTGATTATAATCCTGAACAAAGTCGAAAAAAGCTGTTTTTTGTTTACAACAATCCTGACGATAAGCTCAAGCCTTTTGCCCGCAGCAGAAAAGTCCTTACAGAAAAAGGCATCACTAAAATCAATCTCTCTACAGGTCCCCAAGCCATCACGGGTTCCACCCGAATGCAGGCGACCACTATTGAGACTTTTGTGATCGGTCAAATACTCCAAACCGCTTTGGACCAGACTTTAAGAGAGTTTTTATCAAAAAAAGAAATGGCAAAGCTGGGATTTGGGAAAAAAGCAGAGTTGAAAAACAAACTCAAAGAATTTGAAGAGGTATTAAAACAGGTTAAAAAAGCCATTCCTGAAATAGCAGAGCTTACTCTGTTGGAAGCTGAAACCTACAAATCAAATCATTTCTCAACTTATTTTGCCTGTGACGGACTGATTACTGTTTTTATTGACAGCACAGAGCGGAGTCCCACTTTCCGTCTTTTTCCCTTGGACACAGTCAATCAAAAAGAACGACAATCATGGATTCAAGTCTGGACCAAAGCCCCTAATCTTGAAAAAGCCTGGGAAGCCTTTCTCAAAAGGCCTTTTCATGGCCTCTCTTATGATTTCTATTACCAGCCTTTTCAGAATGAAATAGAGGACCCCTTTCTTAAAAAAGCCGCCCTGGAGAGCCTTAAAAACGCAGGAAATGACCAGAAATATCTTTATGACTTTTCTTTTTCTCCTTCAAATATTGAAAAAACAGGTCCGGAGGAGGGAGACTTAGGAGTTTTGGTTTCAGTGTCTCCTGAAGAAGATCTTTTTAAAACTAAAGATTCCTGCTTTCGTGAATTCATCGATCTTTTTAAACAAAACCAATCAAACACAGCTGTGCTGTGTGTTTCAAATTGGCCTGAAAACAAAATCGATCGTCTTATAAATAAGAC
>DASRVI010000440.1:0-7036 GCA_035655135.1 Acidobacteriota bacterium
TTGACTTTAAAAGTAGAGGGATTTATTTTCTGATGGTGTTTTTTTTCTTTTTCATATTCATCTGAAATATCACCGAATATTTGCTCAAGAAGGTCTTCCATAGTGACTAAGCCCTGTATTCCTCCATATTCATCAAGGACAATAGCAAAAGACATTTTTTTTCTCTGAAATGTTCTAAAGAGCTCATCAGCTCTTTTATTGACAGGAGCAAAATAAGGTTCTCTCAGTATTTTGTTTAAAGTATTTTTTGAATCCTCTATTTCCTGTTTACTCAATCCGATAAGGTCTGTGGCAAATAAAATTCCAATAATATTATCTCGATTGTTTCTGTAAATAGGCACTTTGGAGTAGTGGCTTTGTTTGATTTTCTGGATCATTTCTTTTAAAGGCATTTCATAGGGAAGGCAGAAAAGATTAGAATGAGGAGTCATCACTTCATCAATAGTGGTGTCTCCAAAATCAAATATTTTAAAAATATATTTTTTTTCTAAGTCATCCAAAATCCCTTCTTTTTCTCCATCTTCCACAATGGTTTTTACAATATCTTCGGTGAGAATGCTTTCTTTTCTAGAGCTTTCTTTAACAAAAATATTGACCACTTTATCTGAAATCTGCTTGATAAGCCATCTTAGAGGACTGATCATGGATTTAAAAAAGCTTAAAGGAGTAACCACAAGAGATGAAAATTTTTCATTATTGTAAATCGCGATGGTTTTGGGTGTGATTTCGCCAAAAAGCAGCAGTATAGGAAGAACAATGACAATATTGATCCAGGGGGTTTCCAGTCCGAGAATATGAATAACAATTCCAGCGGAGATGGAAGATATTGATACGTTTACAAACTCATTTCCTATAAGGATGGTGATGATCAGGCTGCGGGGAGAATTAAGTAATTTGCGTATCTTTATTCCCTTTTTTGGATTTTTGAGAACCAATTTTTCTATTTGGTAAGGAGACAGAGAGAAGAAAGCAGTCTCAGATCCGGAAAAAGAACCTGACAAACAGAGGAGAATCAGCAAAAGCAGTAATTCTGTATATAAGGAAACCATTCTAGGTTAGTTAGTCATAAATATCATGTTCATATATTCTATGCATTTAATATAACAAGTCAGAACCAATTGTCAAATAATAAGCTTTGGTGTTTTTAATTCCTGATAATGTTAGTATAATATAAAAAAGGAAAAAGAATGGACAGGATTTTAAATGGAAATTAAGATTGTGATTGTGGATGATGATCGGATAACCCGGGCTCTATTAGAAAAGATACTGATCATGAAGGGATTTTGGGTCTATAGTGCCAAAGATGGGGAAGAAGGGCTTGAATTGGCCAAAAAAGAAGATCCTTCCCTTGTGATCAGTGACATGCTGATGCCCAAATTACACGGGTATGACTTATGCAGAGAAATAAAAAATTCGGATGAAACCAAGCACATCAAGGTTCTTCTGATGACAGCAGTGTACAAGAATAATTTGGCCATTAAACAACAAGCTAAGGACTGTGGAGCCGAGGATGTGATAAGCAAACCTATTGATATGGACCTTATGTTAAAAAGGATCTATGAATTGCTGGATATAAAGAAAGATGACCTCAAAAATATGAAAAATGACGGAGATTCCGAGAATTCATGAACCATGGATAAAAAGGTAAAAATAAGACCGTATAAACAACAAGATCTGGAACAAGTCCTTGATCTGGTTAGAGAACTTGAATCAGAGTTGGAAAATAAATTCACTGATGTGAAATTGAAGTCAGGAGTTAAGGATTACAAAGATCGTTATTTAAAATCCAGAAACAAGTACAAGACTTTTGTGGCTTTGATTGATAACAAAGTGGTGGGATTTCTTATGGGTTATCCTTCATTAGGAGCCCCAGAGGTCGATAATATGTATGATGTGCTTCCAGTTTCTTCAAACTGGACCACACCTGAGTTTTATCTGCAGATAACATTTGTATCAAAGCTGTACAGGAATCAGGGGATATCTAAAAAACTTCACAAAAAAGTTATTGATTATGCCCGGGAAAAAGGACACAAAGAAGTTTATGCATGTATTGCCAAGTGGAACTTTCCTGAAATTAAGGTCATAGAATCGATTAAGTTTGAAAAAAAAGATCTGGGCTACAGATATAGGTTGTCGTTAAAATTATAAAAATCAACCTTTTATCTGATCATGATTTGGTATAAAATAAATAAGGATAAAATCAGGAGGTGATATTTTGTATCTATTCTTGATTCAGCATGGAAAGGCTATTTCAAAAGAAAAAGATCCTGAACGACCGCTCAACATTCAAGGCAAAAAACACACTAAAAGGGCAGCTTCTTTCCTGAGGTCCCACGGATTTTTAATGGATGAGATCTGGCACAGCAATAAATTACGTGCCAAACAAACTGCTGAAATAATTGGGAAGAAACTTTTATGTAAAGAGATAAAAGAAAGAGATGACCTAGCTCCACTTGATCCGGTTAAGAAAATAGCCAAAGAGCTCCAGAAACATGAGGGTAATCTGGCTATATCAGGTCATCTCCCTTTTCTAGAAAAACTTGTCTCTTTACTCCTTACTGGTTCCGAAAAAGAATCAATAGTTAAGTTCCAGAATTCCGGTATCGTTTGCCTGGAAAGAAATGAGCACTGGTCACTGGTTTGGTCAGTGGTTCCAAATATTCTCTAGTCTTTTTTCTCTTCAGCTGGCTTTAAGTCGTTGTATTCAACCAGAAGTTTAAGCCACCAATCAGGATATTTAAGGGCGTTTCTTTTTCTTTCTTTGACATCATAATCCCAAAGATGGTTGAATTTGACCAGCAGATAATCACCTAAGTCCCACCAGGCATCAATAACCAACTTGGCATTGCGGTTGCAGTAATCTGTGAGAAACTCTGAGGCTGCAGAGGGATCTTTTCTATAAAGCCTTTCCGCATATTCATCAATAAGAGGAGTCCTGTCCACAGCGGTTTTTTCCCATTCTTGTTGTGCTTCTCTGACGTCCTTGATGGCAAGGGAATAAACCACTTGAGTATGGAAATCAACATAATCAAAAGCCCATCTTGCGGAATCTCTATTAAAAGTCCAGTGGTCTCCTATTTCAAAGGAACGGGGTATTTTATTGATTCCAATATAAAACGGCATATAGCAGGAAGTATCTTGGGCACCGAAAGCGAGCCAGACAATTCCTCCTATAGGATTGGGAAGCCAGTCTCTGCATTGAGTGACTGTGACATATTCCGCCCGGTTGACACCAATAACTCGAGAGGTGTTGTATCGTTTTCCTTCCAGTTCAAATCCATAAGGAAGACGGTTGGGATTCTTGAAAGCGCCTCCTTGAAGCCCTCGAGCAGGATAATAAGGAGTGTCCTCAAATTTATCTCTGGTCATCACCATGACATCATAGACAGAAAGCTTTTTATCCGGTTTGACAGAGAAAGGGAAGTCCATATTTGGAGTTTCAGGACTGAAATTATTTGAGGGAGCCACAAGATCGAAAAAGCGCCACATACGGGCTCTTGAACCATTGCTGCTTTCTGCACTGTGAGGGGATGGGGAATACGCTTTTTTCCAATTAAATGGCTCTCTGCTTTCTGGATCATAAAATCCCTGCTCTATGGCATAAGAGATAACATTTGGAGAAGCCATGAAATAATCAGGATTATCAAGGTCAATTTCCCCTATTCGAGATTCGTTAGGACAAACACTCACGTGGTCATCAGGCACTCTCTGGGCGCACCACACAGCTCCGGGTTTTCCACTTTCAGGTGTCCAAAGGGGCCCTACTGGCATGATTTCAAAAATCCAAACTTCATTAGGGTCTGATAAAGCCAGCATTTCTCCACTATCTGTGTATCCATATCCGTGCTTTTCTCCCAGTTCGCCCATTATTTTTACAGCTTCTCGAGCTGTTTTCGCTCTTTCCATGGCGATCAAAGTCAGCATGGTGATATCAAACTTAGCTGTAGGAGTGGGATTTCTCATTTTATCACGGCAGCCGATAGTGGATTCTCCTAAAGCAACCTGCTGATCGTTCATGTATCCAAAAGCTCCGTGAACATAAGAATAAGTACGGCTGACCTGTGGGATTTCAAGACCTGTAAAGTCATCCTTGTATTTTTCCCATTTAAGTCCGACATCTGGATGCCAAGTTTGGAACTGATTGATATGATATATTTTACGCTTGGAGCCTTCTTCATGGTCGGCGGCAGGAACATAGCGCCAAGTCCAATCACAAACACCACAATCGCAGGTGTGTGTGCTCATGACTGAACCATCAACAGAGGCATCTTTTCCCACGATGATAACCGTGCATCCGTCCTTAGGGACAACATTTGTTTTTTGGTTCTGATGGTTTCCTGAATGAGCGAAAGACAAAGAGAACAGAAGCAGAATGATAGAAATCAAGCTAAATTTTTGAATCAAAGATTTCTTTTTTCCCAATTTTTCCTCCTTTTCAAGATAAAGGTGTCGAATTTTGACTTTAAATACTCTATATGATATGTTTTTTTTAACAGATGTTAAAGAAAAAAGCAATTTATCTATTATTATCATTTTAGTAAATTATTTTCCTTTTAAATAATCCAGGTTAATTATTAAATATATATATTCAAAAAAAAGAATGCAAAGAGCTTCTTAAACCTAATGGAAAATAACAATACTGATGTTCTTTCACCTCCATCTGTGGAGAAATCTTTTGAAGATCCGTGGAATATTTTGCAAGTAGACCTGGATGCACTCAGATCAAATTATAAACTTCTCCGGTCTAAAACCCCTGAACAATATCCTTTTTTTGCTGTGGTTAAAGCAGATGCCTATGGACACGGTATAAGACAAGCAGCCAAGGTTCTTTCAGAGGCAGGATGCACCCATTTTGCTGTGGAATCTCCTCAGGAAGCCATCCGTATCCGGAACCAAGGGATTAAGGATGAGATCTTGCTCCTGAATCCTATTCCTGACTGGATGGCCCCTCTTTCGGTGCGGCATGATTTAAGTGTTTCTGTGATCCATCCCTCTATTTTAGATCCATTAGAAAAAGCAGCCAAGAATATGAACAAGATATGTTCGGTTCATCTTAATGTGAATGTGGGGTTAAACAGACTTGGCCTTGCTCCTTCTAAGTTGGTATCCGTGGCTGAACAAGTTGCTTCCAAACCCCACCTGAAATTAGAGGCAATTTTTGGACAGCCAAGAACTCCTGAAACAGCTCTGAATGCTTTTCATAAGCTGAAACAAACCTATGAATCATTAAAAGAAAAAAATTTGAATTCAGATTATTATCATTTTGCTAACAGTGCCGCTTTCCTTTCTCATCCAGAAACAAGAAAAGAGGGGGTCCGATTGGGCATTTTACTCTACGGAGTTCTGCCTATGGAACAGTACAGAGAAGGAGAATCCTCAATAAAAGTAACTCCTGTCATGAGCCTTACCACTGAAGTGGTTCAGGTTCGAAATTTGCCGAAAGGAAGCCGTATTGGTTATCATTCCAAAAAAAAGACTGAAAAAGAAAAAAAGATCGGGATTATACCGGTAGGTTACTACCATGGATTAAAGCGGAAGATGACCCAAAATGCTTATGTTCTTATTAGAGGAAAAAGTGCTTATTTTGAATCTGGGATTTCCATGAATTCATCCACCATAGACCTGACTGACATTCCTGAAGCCCAAATAGGAGATAGGGTTACCCTCATAGGAAGACAGGGAGATAAAGAAATCAGTGTGAATGATTTGGCTGAGAGTTCAGGAACCATTGGCGCCGAAATCATGATGAGCTTTGGAAAAAGCATCATCCGGACATACAAGCTGTCAGATAAAGATCATAAAGTTAAGGTCAAATTAAAACAGAAGAAAAGCGGAGATATTGATATCAGATATTCCCGAACCATAAAGGAGCTTCCTGATTGGATCAGTTATAGTGAGATAGCTGCTTTTTTAAAAGACAACCTGAAACCTCACGAAAAATTAGAGGCAAGAATTTACCAGACTCTGGATTACGCTCTTTCTTCCAATCCAAGGGGCACAGGCTTTGTGATATTGGCCACCAGAGAGAAGAAGATTTTAGGTGCTGTGGTGTGCATCCATACAGACACCTCTGGATTCATTCCAGAAAACATCATAGCTCACCTTTGTGTGCATAAAGATTATCGCAACAAAGGAATAGGAACCTTGCTTATCAAGGAGGCCATTGCTTGTTCAGAAGGTCCCATGAAAGCCCATATTAGAAAAAACAATCCTGCAGCCAGTTTTTTAAAAAAATTTGGATTTGACCAAGATTATTTAGAAATGCGGCTGCAGAAAGGAGAAGAATAGGTACATGTCTGATTTAGAAGAAAAATATAAGAAGGACAATATTGCTTGGGATAAGTGTGCAGAGACCTATGAAACCCAAATTGTGGGAGGTCATCCTGATATTTATGCTTTTGAAAATTTTGAAGAGGATTTTTTAGATCGTCTCTTTCTCTATTTGATAGAAAAGCAGGCCAGACCTGTTAAGATTCTTGATTTAGGATGCGGTTCAGGCAGGCTCCATATAAGATACGGAGCCAAAACCGTTGATAATAAAGAAATAAAAAAATTTCCTAAGCTCATGGAACTCAAAAAAACACATCCTGAATTGACTTATGACCCTAAGCTCGATGAGGGTTTATCCGAAGTTTGGGGGATTGATTTTTCATTAAAAATGATTGAGCTGGCTGAAGCAAAGATCAAGGAAGTCCAGTTAGACAAAGCTCATACCGTTCCGCTGACTCTGGACCAGGGATCCGCGTTTGAGCTTAAAGAAGAACCTAAGGAAATATTTCCTGTGGCTGTAAATTTGGTCAATTCCATATGTGTGATGCAGGGACCTAAAGGAGCGGTTGAATTGTTCAAATCCATGAGAAGATGCGTTGAGAAAGCTGGAGGAATTGCCATTATTTCCAATTATCAAAGAGAATTCATAGAAAGCTTCGGTCTGGGTCAGTATGAATCCACATTGGATGTTTCGGGTCATCCCTGGTGGATGGTGCCAGATACTTATGCTTCCCCTGACTATAAATTTGTCCCTAAACATTACATC
>DASRVI010000441.1:0-6137 GCA_035655135.1 Acidobacteriota bacterium
TATGCATAAAATAATAATCATTAAATGAGTTAACTTAACAATCATGTTCTTAATAAATAAAACATTGGTAAAAATCTGGATCATGATAAATATGTATGAGAATGCATACATATTTTATGAATGACCAGGATGTTTGACCTAAGGATGGGGGGAGTTACGCAGGCGCTGAGAAAAATGAAGAAGAATGGCGTTAAAAATCTGAACGGAGCACAAGCCATATCTGAATTTCATCGCCATTTTTTTATGAATAGGTCAGGTTGAAAGCATTTCCAAAAACGTGACACACGTGATGTATAATGTTTATTAAGGGGAGAGGGTAAGGGATGAGGAATCCCCTGCCCTTCCCCTTATCTGTCAAATAAACTCTATCACGGTTTTAGAAATGCTTTCGGTCAGGTTAATATTTTTGACAAAAAAACTCAATTGATATAAAAATAACCACATGAATGACTCTTATTCTGTTGGAACATGTGAGGCTATGATGGGTAAAAAGCATTTTTTATTATTTATTTTCCTTTGTTTAGGAATTTTTTTATTCGCTGAATCACAGGAAATCGATCCGTTTTACCTGCGAGTCTTTAATCATGGGGAAAGCCTATTTAAAGAAGGAAATTTCAGAGAAGCCGTGAAAGAACTGAGAGTTGCTGTTTTTGGAATGGAGGGACATAATGAAATGCTGGGGAAAGCGCATGTGTATATGGGTCTTTCCTATTATTATCTGGACCAAAAAGAAGAGAGTGAAAAGCATTTAAAAAAGGCTTTGGATTTTATAGGAATTGAAGGGATTAATAAAATTGAACTCGGCCCTAAAAGAAAAGATGACTTGTCCGAAATTCTGGCGTACTTTGGGATTGTGAATTTGGAACCAAAAACCGAAGCCGTTTCTCCCCAACCCTCCGAAGACAAAACAAAAAATAAGGAAGTTTCAGAAAACAAAATCAATGACCTTGAAAAAGTCATCCAAGAAAATCCAAAGGAAATAGAGGCCTATTACCAGCTATTCAATATTTATCTGGAAAACAAGAATACTAAAAAAGCAAGAAACACGCTTGAAAAACTCACCAAACAGCACCCCTTGGAAACAAAAGCTCTCTATCTATTAGGAACTCTTCATTTTAAAGAAAAAAATTTCAATAAAGCTGAATACTACTTTTCAAGGATTTTTGCCATTTCTAAGTCCAGGGAAGTTCCTACAGAAATCCTAGATCCAAGCAGAGCTTATTATATCTTGAGTTTTTATTATAGAGGGAAAAAAGACAAAGCCTATGAGCTGGCTAAAGAGATAAGGTCCTTTCTCACTATTGATAAAATAAACTCTCTGAATCTCGATGAAAGGGACCAACGAGTATTATCAGAAATCCTGGATATATCGTGAACTAACCAGGATCGAATTTATGCATGTTAAATCTTCAATGTTGCTTCAGCCACACCTGAATGCCACAGGTATCTTTAGTCATAAATAAAGAAAATAGGTAGAAACTGATATGAAGAAAACACTGATTAAAGGAGGAGAAGTGGTTTTGGGTCAGGAAGTCCTGAACCTGGCGCCAAATTCGGGGCTGTATTGGAAATCCAGTACAATCAAGGAGTGACCAACTGGCAGGTCTCCCCTGGCGGGGCCATGCTGGAAGAGCTGTGTGCCAAAGCATTATGTCAGATGTTTGGTTTCCCGATGGAGGCGGATGCCACATTTATGTACTGCGGAACCTATGCCAATCAGCAGGCTCTTTTTATGGCGCTCCATAATCATGCGGAAAAGCAGGGATTTGACCTGAATCAAAAAGGAATCACAGGATTTAAAGATCCGGAAAAATTGTTTGTGCTGTGCTCTGAAGACGCTCATTTTTCTTTAAAACATGCGGTGCGCACTCTGGGTTTAGGTGAGAAAAGCTTTGTTCCCGTGAAAGTGGATCAAAACCGGAGAATGGACGTGAATCACTTTCAACAAAAAATCGATCAATTAGGAAGGGAAAATATATTTTGCAGCATTGCCACAGCAGGAACCACCTCCACAGGTTCCATAGATCCTCTTTCCTTAATAGCTGAAATTTCCATAAATGAAGATATATGGATCCATATAGACGGGGCTTATGGACTGGCATATTCGCTGGTTCCTGAATGGGAGCCTCTTTTTCAAGGAAAAGAGCTGGCTAATTCTGTATCCTGGGATCCTCATAAACAATTTGGGGTTCCTATCCCGAATTCTGTTTTGTTTGTCAAAAATGAACAGGACTTTGAGCGCATGGCTTTATTCAGTGATTATTTCAACCCTCCACAGGAAACCCATCCCAATCCAGGCCTTAAATCCGCTCCATCTACCAGGCCGTTTTCTGCCCTTCCTCTCATAACTTCTATTCTGCATCAAGGCCTAAAAAAAATAAGACAAAGACTGCGCTCACCTTTAGATGCGGTAAAAAAAGCAGCTTTAAAAATAGAATCAGAGCCTGAATTGGAACTCTGCATCAAACCAGATACAGGAATCCTGTGCTTTCGGGTGGTGCCCAATGATTTAAAGCCAAATAAAATCAATGACCTTCAAGAATATATTTATGAAGAAATTATGTCTAAAGGAGAACGCACTCTTTCAAAAACAAAAATCGGGGATAAAACAGCGCTTCGGCTGGTTGCTGTTTCTCCTGAAATTAAAAGCAAGCATCTTTTGGAAACCGCTTTTTTAAGCCGCAACATCGCTAGAACCTATTAACAGTGTTAGAGCAAATTCTGGAAGTAGGTTTTAAGGTTGACTCTAACAGGGATTATGTTGTAAAAGCAGAAAGGAAATGATGGTCGATCTGGATTATTCACGTCCCAAGCGTCATTTTTTTTTGAATAAGTCAGGGGAAGGGGAAATGTGAAATTGAGAAAAATAAGGAGAAATCATAATGAAATCAAACCATAAAGGGTTAAAGATAGACCAGCATTCTTTCCAACTGGGGATGATCAACTGCTTTGTGGAAATGGTGGCCTGCGGGGTTAAAAGGCTGGCGGTGAGTCCCCCTCTTCGGCCCGAGGATTATGAAGCGGTCCAGCACTCTTCGGATATCATTGCCGATGCTTTCGGGGTCAAGTCTTACCTGGAGGAATCTCTGATCGTGACCGACCTTCAGTCTGAAGATTTCACAAAGGGAAAATATTCTGTTCTTTATTATAAAGACGACTATATTCTTAAATCTTATTTGAACTTAAAAAAGAAAAAATCTGAATTGGTCAGGGAAGGAAAATATGATACAAAGGCCCGGAAACAGATATCCCGGGAATTCATGAGGCTGTTGAGCTATCCTGAGAAAGTCATTGAAGAAAAACTCACCCAGGAATTCCCCTCATCCCCTTATATGCTGGGGGATGACAAAGAATAATAAAGTGAGAGTTCTTATCATTAATCCGAACAGCGATTTGGATATGACCCAGGCCATCCAAAAGACCGCTGAAAATTTCAGTAAAGGGAATTTTGATACAACATGCCTCCCCACGGCTGGTCTGGTCAGATTTTATTCATAGAAGAGGCTTTTTTCACGGCGTCTTCAAATATCTCTATTCCTTTAAGCGCCAATTCCTGAGTGAGAACCAATGGGGGCAAAAATCGAGCCACATTATTATAATGTCCCCCTATCTCTATAAGAAGCCCTTGTTTGTGGCAGATGGACCTTACTTTTTGTGCGATTTCTGGAGCCGGAGTCTTTGTCTGTTTATCACGGACAAATTCGATTCCAAACATCAGCCCTATTCCACGCACTTCCCCCACTTTTTCTGAATCCTTTTGAATCTGTTTGAGTTTGGAGAGCATGAATTCTCCTAAGCGGGAAGCGTGCTCTGCCAGATGATTATCCTTCATGAATTCAAGAGCTGCTGCTCCTGCCGTATAAGCCACCACATTGCCGCGAAACGTTCCGATATGTTTTCCCGGAGGCCATTGATCGAGTTCCTTTTTAAACGCCACACAGGATATAGGAAATCCCACTCCTCCCAAAGCCTTGCTCAATGTCACTATATCAGGAACAGTCTTAGTGTGTTCAAAAGCAAACATTTTGCCTGTTCGGCAGAGGCCTGCCTGTATTTCATCGATAATGAGCAGCACATCGTGCTTGGTGCAAATCTCTCTTATTTTAGGGATAAATTTATCAGGAGGCACAATGCTTCCCCCCTCTCCTTGCACGGCTTCCACAATCACAGCGCTGGGCTTTCCCACTCCAGAATGAGGATCTTCAAGAATATAATCCAGATACTGAGCGCATCTTAATTTACAGGAGGACGGTTCAAGTCCATAGGGACATCGGTAGCAGTAGGCATAAGGGATAAAATGCACATCAGGGAGCAAGGGAAGAAAATCCTCTTTAAAAGAAAGTCCGGAAGAAAGGGAAAGGGCACCAGCAGTCATGCCATGGTAGGCTCCTTGAAAAGCAATCATAGAGGAGCGTTTCTTATTGTATTTGGCAAGCTTGATGGCAGCTTCAACCGCATCTGAACCGGTCGGTCCACCGAAAAAAAGTTTGTTCAGGGAAGACGGCAGGATTGAACAAAGCATCTTCACTAAGGACCTCCGGGCTGGATTGGGAACATCCAGGGCATGAGTGAGTTCTTTGATCTGTTCAGAAGCTGCTTTAATGACCTGAGGATTGGAATGGCCCACTCCCATAACCCCGGCTCCACCAAAAAAATCAATGTAAATATTTCCGTCTACATCCTCTACAGTGGCTCCTTTTGCCCGTTGGAGAGCCATGGGCATTCCTCTGGGATAAGAAACAGCCGCGCTTTCAGCCGTTTGTTGGAACTTTAGAAAATCCTTTGATTTAGGCCCTGGCGGCGGTATCTTAATCAAAGGCGCTTTAGAAAAAGAAAGATTTTTAAATTGATCCATGTTCAACCTCCGGATATGTTTCTTTATACTTTAATCAAGGGCAAAGTTCAACGAAGTAGTCCTCTATCCCCATTTTTCATAAAACCAAAAACGCAAAAAAAAAGCAAATAAATGAGTGAATAGGTAAGACGGTACTGTATTTTATTAGGAGGAGTGGTAGAGGTTTTTGAGCATCAAGGCATCTTTTTCCTGAGTAGGACTTTCGATGATGACTGTGCCTTTGACCTGAAAATCCTTCAGGGCCTGCATCAGCTCGTCATAACGAAAGTCAGATTTATCCAGCATAAGATGCTTGATCTCTCCTTTATTCCCGTACAGGATACCGCTCACATGGATGTGCATTTGTTTTAAAGCCTCCATCCCCAATTTGAGTTTGATTTTATTCAGAATTCTGTGAAAGCTCAGGTAGTCATTGGCTTTTCCATAACGGGCATGGAGGTGAGAAAAGTCAATGCAGGGTTTAAGCCCTTCCACCTCTTGACACAAAAAAAGAATTTCCTCCAAGGAGCCAAACTGAGAGCGCTTCCCCATAGTTTCAGGTCTTAAAACCACTGGATTTCTCTGAGAATTCAGGATGGAGACCACCTCTTTGAGCCCTTCTTTTATAGTCTTAAAAGTATCTTCCGGAGTTTTATTCCCGTAATAACCTGGATGGAAAACCACGGTTCGGGCACCCAAGATTCTGGCGATACGTGCAGAGCGGAGAAGCCTTTTATGACTGGTCATTCTTATTCCCTGGCGAGGAGAGTTAAGACTCACATAATAAGGGGCATGAACACTCACAGACAAACCCAGTTTTTCAGCCTCTTCTCCCACCTGCTGAGCGGTATCCACCCCCATTTTCACTCCCTGGACAAATTCGATTTCAAGGCAGTCCAGACCTAAACGTTTAATCTCTCTCAGCCCTTCTAAAGTGGTTTTCTTAAGTGATGACTGGGGCACCCCTGCTGTTCCAAAAAGAAGTTTATTTTTTGGGGCCATCAGAGGCCTTTTCAGAGGATTTCAGGAAATCCTCAACCATTTGCAGGGCGCAGAAATCTCCGCACATCGAACAGGCCTTTGTTTTTGTTTTTCTCTGACTTCTTACTTCCTCGAATTTATAGGGATCTATAGCCAGTTTTTTTTGAACATCCCAATCCAGCTTTCGTCTTGCTTCAGAGATAGCAAAATCTTTTTTGGCGGCTCCTTTGACTCCTTTGACAATATCCGCGGCATGGGCGGCGATTCTGGAGGCAATGACTCCCAGTCTTACGTCATCAGGCGCGGGAAGCCCCAGATGCTC
>DASRVI010000442.1:0-5459 GCA_035655135.1 Acidobacteriota bacterium
CCCACATGGTATGCCCCACCTTTTCCTCCAATGGAGGAATGTCTTTTCTCTCTTGGATCAGTTTGTTTATGGCTCTGGACTGTTTTTCAATGATGGTGCGTACATTGACTGCATCATAGATAACCAGAATAGTCATGACCACACCGATAAGAAAATAAGGAGAAAAACCAGTCTCTAAAAGAAGAGCCATGGTTAACGATCCTGACAAAGCGGTGTGGCCTGAAGGCATCCCTCCATTCATCAGCAGCATTTCTTTATTCAGTCGGCCTTCTTTTATCAAGATGAATATGATTTTAAGTATATAGGCAAAGCTCCATGTGACGATGATGCTCAGGACAAATTTTTTCATACTCTTCCCCCTTTTTTTAAGCTCAATAAATGCCTCCGCTTCCAGAAATCAAGTCAAGTTTGAGCTGATTTTCTTCTGAGCGGGATTCTCCCACACTTGTGACATAAATGGCTGGTTTATCCATCACAGGGCATTTATTCTCACAAATTCCGCACCCAATACAAAGATCAATATCTATAACCGGAGCCAGGGGAGTTTTTATCTCTCCTTCCGGGGTTTTCACCTCTGCTTTTATGAGCTTGATGGCTTTAGGGGAGACCGGACAGTGTTCTTCACACACAATGCAGGGGTCACCAAATTTCCAGGGGATACATCGGTTTTTGTTTATCCAGGAAGTTCCGATTTTGACCTGAGTTTTCTCCGGCACAGTCAGCTCTTTTATGGCACCTGTGGGGCAGACTTGGGTGCATAGAGAGCAGTAGTATTCGCAGTACCCGATTTTAGGGACCAGCATAGGTGTCCATAGACCTTCTGGACCAGCTTCTTTAAGAACAGGTTGGAGAGCATTAGTGGGACAGACTTTCATGCATTCTCCGCATTTCACACATTTTTCTAAAAACTGCTTTTCCGGGAGGGCGCCCGGAGGCCGGATCAATTTCTCAGAAGCCCTTTTTGATTCAGGGGATAATCGGAAAAAGGGAGCCAACACAGCCCCGACAATGGAGGTCAAGAGAAGTTTTCTTCGGGAAAGGTTCACTGTTTCTATTTTTTCCATTTGGGTTTTAAGCGGGAATCGGATGGCATTGGTGGGGCATATAGAGGAGCAGGTGAAACAGTACACACATTCAGAACTTTTCCAATCTTTATTGGGAAAAGGATTAGCCTGTGTTTCACAGTGCAGGGTGCAGAGATTGCATTCAATGCATTTTTTGGAATCAATTTCAAGCTTCAGGACATTCCATCTTGAGAAAAGACCTAGTAATGCGCCCAAAGGACACAGGTATCGGCACCAGAATCTTTCCCGGTGAATATTCAGGAGCACAATCGCTAAAAACAGAGAGCCGATAAAAAACACCTGGGTGAAGATGGAGTTTATATCAAGGGTGGTCAAAAACTGGGCAATGGGATCAGCGATGGAATAAAATTCAGCCTGATAAAGAAGACCGAGCACATTTGAAAAGGTATGATTCAATACAGGAAACACTCCTTCGGCAAAGGAACGGTAAAGCAGGGAAAGCGGATCCAAGATTCCCACCAGGTTTAAAGAGAAAATAGTGCCCACCAGGATGAAAATTAAAATATAGTATTTTAATGTGGGAAGCTTGTTTTTAATTAATTTTGGTTTTAAGAGTTTGCTTTTTTTAAAAACAAAAGAAAAGAATTGGTGGATGGAGCCCAAGGGACACACCCATGCGCACACAAATCGTCCAAACACAAAGGTCAAAACAATGGTTATGGAAGCAAACACAAAAGATAAAAACACAACCCTGGCGGCAATCAGAGTGGTCAAGGCCAGCAGAGGATCAAAATGAAAAAAGATTTCCACGTTTCCTATATAGTCTTTCCCGGGGAAATGAGTCCCCAGTAAAAGATAGAAAAACAGAGCAAAGAATAATGTTTGGCTGAGGATCCTGAGTATTTGTACAGCTCTGTATTTTTTAGATCTTTCTTTTTTCAATGGTTAGTTTCTCCAGGTCAATTTCTCCAAGACCTCTTTCATTTGCTATCTTGAGAAACATAAGTTCCCCTGGATTTATATCCATAAAATGGGCTCCTATACTATCTACGGCTACATAATCCACTCCTGCCGCAACTGTTTTATGGAGCTTCACATCTGAGAGCCTTCCCCCTTGAGGTCCGTTTCTGTGAAGGATTCGGTATGAATCCATAAATGACAGAGTTGGTTTAAAAAAAGCAGCGAGGTCCACCATAGCATAGTCGAGGCTTTGATGGAGCTGGTTTCGATTGCCTCCCAGTGCGCCCAACCAGTTTTTCATACCTAAAGTCAGCCGGGACAGACTGTGATGTTTGGTGATGGGAACATTGATGAGTTTATCTGTTTCCAGAAAATCTCTGTACACCTCCCATTCTTTGAGCTTTTGTCCATTGATGGGAACTTTTTTCAGTTTATGCTCATTGGTGAAAGGGACATCTGCTCCTGCTTCCTTAGCCGCTTCGGCAATACCCGAGCGGACGTAGGTTCTTCTTGCTGGATTGATGGTATGATCCATGACCTTGACTTTTTTAGCTCCAGCTTCAAAACAGAGTTCCACCAGAGTTTTAACCACTTGAGGGTTTGTGCAAGCAGCCTGCTCAGGAGTTCTGTCCCATCCTATGTTGGGCTTTATCAAAACTTCATCTCCTTTTGAAATAAAACGGTTCACCCCTCCTAGAATAGATATGGCTTCTCTGGTGATTTGAGAGGGCAATTCTCCCTGGACTACTGCCAGATCAGGGTATTTTTTTTCCTGTGCTAAAATGTTTGGTTTAATGTTTAAAACAATACTTCCCACAGCAATATTTTTTAAAAAATCTCTTCTTTTCATTTTTTTATCCTTTTCCTAAAGAATGGATATACTGAATAATGCCTTGGTATATCCCTTCAGCTATTTTTTGTCGGTATTCAGTAGTCCTGAGTAGAGCCTCTTCTCTTGAATTGGATAAATGCAGTGTTTCGACCAGTACAGAGGGCATTTCTCCTCCGATCAAGACCCAGAAAGGCCCTCCTTTAACCCCTAAATCTTGGGTGTATTTATAGGATTTTTTTAAATTAGATGTCAGGCATTGCTGAATATTTTCAGCCAGCTCCTTTGACTCTTTTATTTTGCTGTTCTGTGCGATTTTTGTGATGATTTCTTTCATGTCGCCGATACTTTTGGTGGAAGTGGCGTTTTCCCTTGCCGCAATGGCGTTAACAGAAGGATCCGTACTGAAGTTAAGAAAGAATGTGGCTGTGCCGCAGTAGTTTTTTCTGGGATTCGCATTAGCGTGGATGGAAACAAAAAGATCTGCTTTCTTTTGATTGGCAATGACAGGCCTGTTTTCGACAGGCACAAATATATCTGTCTCCCTTGTCATTATGACTTCCAGGCCCTGCTTGGCGCTGAGTAGATTTTTGAGTCGGGTTGCTATGTCTAAAACAACATTTTTTTCCTGAGTGTTTTGGCTTCCTATGCATCCGGGATCTTTTCCTCCATGACCAGGATCAATGACGATCCGTTTTATGCCAAGACCTAACTGCCTGGCCATAGAGTATCCCGAATCAGTGGGTTTTGGTGTGGAAGAATTTTTTACAGGATAGATGTCAATAATGATTCGAAAGGGATCTGGAAGATGCCAGACCCGATATTGATCTATTTTTGAGAATTCTAGGTCAACAGCGGTTCTGACAGTGGTGTGGTTTTTTTGAGCGATTCTAATTTCGTGAATGTATTCATTATTAAGATTGATTGTTTTAGTGTGGAGGATGGGATTGAGTTTAGCCTGGAATACATCAACGAACACTCTGTCAGGAGATTTGAGTTCGTCAAAAAAATATTCTCTTAATTCTCCCACATCGATGACTATCCTGGTAAAAGAAGGGTGAGTATGGTAGCGGAGGTTGTATATTTCAATCCGGTTATCTTCAGGAGATTGGGAAAAAAGTTGAGTGAAAATGCCTAAGATTAAGAAAATGGCTGTTAAAATCTTGCTTTTCATTTTTCTTAAATTATATAATATCTATACACTTAGTCAATTTACCTGACCTATTCATAAAAAAATGGCGATGTTTTTATTCTTCATTTTGTTTCAGCGATATACAAGATTTTTCTCAAGAACCATTATCTGAACATTTTTCTTGTTCTTATTTTTTATTTTAATCGCCATTTTTTTACCTTACAGGCGAGCCCATCTTGCCGCATCTGCTTTGTTACAAGGCATTCGCAGTGAAGGACCACACCTTCATGCCCTGCGCCTCGCATCTGCAGCAGCCTTGACTCGTGAATAATCCAGGTTTATTCCAGTTTATCCTAAAATCATGCACCGAATTTCACCAATTTACCTGCGTGAGCCAGCATGAGCGGCATGGCATACAATGAAGGGAAGCGGCCCAGATATCCCTGGCTGCATTCTTTTTCAGTGAATTTTTCAACTTTATCTACTTGGGCTGTCTGTGAATATATGAGAAATGGATTGGGATGCCATGAATGTGATTTCAAAACGCAGGGAGTGGAATGATCAGAGGTCACCACAAGAACTTCTGGTTTTAGATCAAGGATAACAGGGATGAAAGAGTCTGTTTTTTCGATGATTTCTTTTTTTGCCTCGAAATTTCCATCTTCCCCATAAGAGTCGGTTTTTTTAACATGGACATAGAAAAAATTATACTCAGAGTATGATTTTTTCAAAGTAACAAACAGATCGTCCATTTCAGAACCAACCTCTAATACATCCATTCCCACTAATTTAGCTAAGCCTCTGTACATAGGATAGTTGGCAATAGCCGCGGTTTTCAACTTAAAGAGAACTTTCATACTGGGAATGGAAGGAAATTTTGAGAATCCCCGTAACAGTATGGTGTTGGCTTTATCTTCGTCACTGAGAACATCTGTGACTTTATCCATGATTTTATTGACTATTTGTGCCGTATTTTTGGCTTCTGATGAGAGTGGTTTAGGATATACTTTAGGTTTATTTTCTCTCTGAGGGTCAGCATCGGATAATTGATCGGAAAGACCTTCCGCGGTGAATTTGACCACAAAGCGGTGTTCTTTTCCTGTGTAAAAGGAAATTTTTGTGTTTTCAACTTCTTGGATAGATTTATTCAGTTTTTGACAGAGAGAACGATTTTTTTCTGTTGAGATCCTCCCTGCTCTTCTATCTACAATCTTGTCCTGCTTTAGAGTAGCGAAATTACCTCTTGCCACCAGGTCATTCTTTTTGACATCCACGTCAATCCCTAAGGCTTCGAGTATTCCTCTTCCTAGAATATATTTTGTGGGATCATATCCAAAAATTGACAGATGTGCAGGTCCACTCCCTGGGGTGACTCCTCTAAAAACCGGATCCGTGAGTCCACAGCAACCTGATTTTGCAAGATGATCGAGGTTTGGCGTTGAAGCGGCTTCAAGGGCTGTAGCCCCATTAACGGGCAGATCCCCCAGTCCGTCCATGATCAAAAGCACGATTT
>DASRVI010000443.1:0-2416 GCA_035655135.1 Acidobacteriota bacterium
ACAGCCTGATGCCAGAGGATCCTGTCTGGAAAGCCCGCATCACCGAGATCCTTCCAACAAACATCATGAAAGGCCTTGGACCGGTTGCTGGTGCCCATTCCGTCAATCTGGACCACGATGAATCCCATCTCTGCCAAAGGCTGCATGCGGTTGCAGGGACTGAATGTTTTGGGCACAAAAGATCCATGGGGGCCGGCATAGATGTATTCCACTACCGGGTATTTTTTTTCAGGATTGAAATTCATGGGCCGGTTGATTATGCCCCAGATATCAGTCTTGCCGTCACGTCCCTTAGCAACAAAAACCTCAGGTGTCTTCCAACCCGCACTGATAAGTTCCTGGATATCTACCTTCTCGACCTTCATCAATACTTTTTGATCTGAAGTTCGGTGGAGCTCCATGACAGGGGGGATATCTACGCGAGACCAGGTGTCAACATAATAAGACATGTCCGGTGAGAAGGAAACAGAATGATGGGCATTTCCTTTGGTAAGAGTAAGGAGGTCTGTGCCGTCGAAATTTATCCGGTAGGTGTGTGTGAAATAGGGATCCTGACCTTTATGCATCCCGCTGGCTTGAAAATAAATCTGGCGAGCTTTCTCATCCACTTTTTCCACTTCCCTGACCACCCATTCACCTTTGGTGATCTGGTTTTTAACAGCACCGGTTTCTCCGTCGTAGAGATAAAGGTGATTCCATCCGTCTCTCTCAGACATCCAGATGATCTCTTTTCCGTCATGAACGTCATAACGATATTTTTTGCCAGAATAGAAAAAAAATGTCTCTGCCTCTTCATTGATGACAGCGCGGGTTTTACCTGTAGCTCCATCAACCTCAATGACCCTGTAAACTTGATGTCCTCTCTGGTTGTACTCAAAGGTGAAGGCTCGACTGTCTTTTCTCCAGACCGGATTCGATAGGTCATAGGGATTGGGGAAGAGAGAGTTATCTATCTGTGTCTGCTTTTTTTGGTCAACCAGAAAAAGAACCGGCTGATCCACATCCAGCACATCGCCGGGTTTGGCGTATTCCATTTCATGGTGTTTGGGCTGGAGCTGGTCCTCAGGGGAAGATTCCACATAGTGAATGATCCGGTGATAGCCGCGCTTGAGGCGGTAAGCTGCGATCTTTTTGGAATCAGGAGACCAGGTGATGGAATCAAACGTATAATAGTTGCCCTCAGAGCCGTCATGGCTCAAGGGGGATTCCTCTTCTTTATTCTTGGGCCGGATATAAACATTGTAGTTTTTGATAAAAGCCTCTATTTTGCCGTCAGGAGAGACTTTGACTTCTTCAGAAACTGCCTTTGGTGCTGGACCCCTTTCCCACATGGAGAAATCTCCTCGCCTCCAACGGAGTTCAACCTTTTCACCTTTTTTACACTCATAGGTGGACAGATCGCAGGTGTATTTCCATCCTCTGATTTCAAACTGGATGGATTTTTGATCTTCCAGGAACTCAATAGAACGGAAAGGAAGGCTCAGGGGATCCACTTCCTCTTCAAGGATCTTGGATAAAGAAGCGGCCAGCTTTTCATGGTCAAAGGCAATTTCTTTTTTGAGTTTATCCGCATCGACCCTATGAAACTCATATCCTCCCTTGACTGACTTCCGGTACCAAAAGTGGTTTGTTTTTTCAATCCAGGAAGGACGCCCCGGCATGTTCAGAACCAGATTCGATAGCTTCTCCCGTAAACCGAATGCTCGTTCATAATCAGCCTGGGTTCCTTGGGCGGAAAGAAAAATTGGGCCAAGCACCAAAGTCAAAATGATAATATAAATAGGATAAATATTTCGACGGTCCATTGTTCCTCCTTATACTTATATTTAATTTCTAAAGATGCACATGCTTTTCAATATGATTTATGTTTATCAAATTTCTTTTCACTCAGCGGGTTTATAATTCATATTACCCATAAAAAATAGGTGTGGTCAACGAGAAATCCGATTCCTCCACTGTTTTTCTAGCCATTTTCTATTTAATAATGTAGGATAATAGAGATTGGAGGAATTTTATGTCAAAGACCATAATGATATTGGGAGCGAGTTACGATCAAATTCCTATGATCGAAAAAGCCAATGAAAAAGGATTGCATGTTATTTCAATTGACGGAAACATTGATGCTCCAGGATTTGCCATAGTGGATGAACACTATTGTGTGGATGTTATGAATTCAGAAAAAGTATTGGAGATTGCCAAGAAAAAACAAATAGATGGGATCACCACTATGGTTAGCAATTTAGGGATGAGAACCGTGGCCAATGTGGCCATGGAAATGGATTTACCGGCAATCCCTGTTGGATCAGCAAATACGGCAACAGATAAGGATGAGATAAAGAAGACATTGAAAAAAGGCAATGTTCCTGTGCCTGGAGGAATCCCCTGTAGATATTTTGAAGAGGCTAAAGAAAAGGCA
>DASRVI010000444.1:0-6335 GCA_035655135.1 Acidobacteriota bacterium
TCAAATCCTGGAGATAAGGCTCCAAGGGCTAGATTCAGTACAAAATTTCCTCTTTGTTTGGCAAGATTGAAGCGTCCTCCCCAGCCATTCATAAACGTGGCGTTTTCATCCAGACTCACATGGGAAGCATCAGGCCTTTGATAATAATGAAGAGGAGACCGCTGAAGCCGGTTGATCGCTGTTTGACTGCCCTCGACACGAGTTCCTCCTGCCCATAAGGTAACCACCCATGTTCTGTTCTTATCCAAATAGGACCACCCATCCACAGCTAAAGAAAAGGCGTTTCTATTGAGAATTTCATCCAGATTCTGGTTTTCCAGACCTCTGTTAACCGAAGAAGCAATCAATCCAACACCCTGAGCTCCTCCATTGAAATCCTTTTGGACTCGGAGCGCTCCGTAATAGGTCAAAGGCTCTACTTCTTCTTGAAATCGTATGCCTCCTGAATCAATCTCTGCATATTCTCTGGAAGTGAGGGCATTGATGAATTCGATGTCCCATCCGTTCAATACCTTTCCCGTGAGTTTAAAAGCACCCAGGATGGTCGAAGCCTCAGGATAATCCACATATCCTGATCTGGTCACAGATCCCTGAGGAGCTCTTCCGATGCGCCGGCTGTAGAAAAAACGAGGGGAAGGCCAATTGATATTGGCATTCATGTGGAGTCCCCCTCTTCCAAAAGCATTGAAAATATTGGCTCCTTCAATGAAAAAAGGTCTTTTCTCTTCATAATAAGTCTCATAAGCACTCAAGTTGATCACAGCTGGGTCTACTTCGACTTGGCCAAAATCCGGATTGACCGTCGCATCAAGAGTGAGGTTGCTTTTCAATCCTAATTTAAAATCAAATCCGGCATCTCCTAGAAATTCTTTTCCTGTCTCAAAGGGATTTCCCGGCTGTTGAGGACTGAAACGGCCCTGACTCACAGCATAAGGGAGCACCTCAATATGCATTCCCGGGTCAATTCCTTTGATCCCTTTAAGCTCTGCAAACCGAGATACATAGGCGCTTTCTTCTTTGGGAACCCAAACATAGGTGATTTTTTCATTTTTCCTCAAGATCACTCTTCGGAAATTGACCCCCCAGATATATTCATCTTTCTTGGGAAACCGGAGCTGATCAAAGGGTATTTTTATCTCCACACACCATCCCTGGTCATTGATATGGGAAGCCCAATCCCACACTCCGTTCCAGGTGTTGTCCTCATTTATGTCATTGAATAAAGTCCAATCCACAATAGAACCCGAAGGATTGACAGCAAACTGATATCCTGTCCTTCTGTCAAAATAGGGATCCACGGCAAAAATGAACCAATCAGAATCCACGAGATCGTCCCTCCGTCCTAAACGTCCCTGAATCAATTCAGGCTGGGAATCATAAAGAAAGGCAGCCACATAAAGAGATTCCTCATCATAGGCAACCCAAACACGAGTCTCTTCTGATGGTTTGGAACCATCAATGGGATCTGTTTGAACGAAACCTGAACATCCATCGTTCTTCCAAACCTCCTCTGTAAGAATACCGTCAATTTTAATGGGTTCCTTCACCTTGAAAGCTTTCACAGGTTCAGGCTTAGGCGCTTCCACCATCTTGGCAGCGGACAATAGAGGTATCGCAAGAACAACTAAAATTAACAGGGATTTTTTCATGGGGATTCTCCTCGATTTTTCCACTTTATTCATCATCTCCGTCGTCATATCACCTATATATACGGATTAAAACTACACTTGGTTGCCTCTGAATCCAAATTAACAAAATTCTTGTATTGAATTATAAAATTATTGGGATACTCTCCCAGTTATGATATATTTAACCCACATGGATCACTCAAGAATTAAGGAGGCATGGATGTATTTGAAAAAATGTTTTTCTTTATTTGTTTTTTCTATCCTTATTTTATCAGTATTACCCGGAGTTCTCTTTTCTCAGGAAAATACGGTTGCAGATGTCAATGACAGCCACAATATACTTTCAGAGAAAAAACGTGCGGAAGTGATGAACCAATGGCTGGAATGGAGGCTTGAAAATATCATTCCCCGGTTGATGAGAAGAGAAAATATTGACCTCTGGCTTATCATAAACAGAGAGTACAATGAAGATCCGGTTTATATGAGCTTGGTTCCAGAACCCACCATGGCAGCCCGAAGGACTTCTATTTTGATGTTTCATGACTGCGGAGAAGAAAAAGGGGTTGAGAGGTTATCCGGAAGTTATTACGGCATGGGCAAATGGTATAAAACCACATGGAAAGACAAAAAGAAAAAGCAGTTTGAAAGCTTGGCTGAATTTATCAAAGAAATCAATCCCAAAAAAATTGGGATCAATGTTTCTCCTACTTTCCGTTTTGGGGATGGTCTGACTGCCAGCATGAAGGAAAAACTGGAGAAAGCGCTCGGACCAGAGCTTTCATCCCGGTTTGTTTCAGCTGAAAATCTGTGTCTGGGATGGCTGGAAACCCGAAACCCTCGGGAGCTCAGTGTCTATCGTCATATCTGCGGGATCGCTCATGATATCATAGCTGAGTTTTTTTCTAATAAAGTCATCACTCCAGATATTACTACCACTGATGATGTGGTCTGGTGGATCCGCCAAAAATTCACTGATCTGGGTTTAGAAACCTGGTTTCAGCCTTCTGTCAGCATCCAGAGATATGAAAAAATTGCTGAAAAATACAAAGATAATCCAGACGTCATCCGAAGAGGAGACCTCCTTCACTGTGATATTGGTATCAAATACTTGGGACTCTGCACAGATATGCAGTGGCAGGCTTATGTATGCCGAATCGGAGAAGAAGATGCCCCAGCAGGACTCAAAAAAGCTTTGGACAGAGCCCTCAAAGTGGCTGATATTTTCATGAACGAATTTAAACAAGGAAGAACAGGAAACGAAATCACTGATTCTGCCATGAAAAAGGCGACTGAAGCTGGACTCAGACCTCTCATCTATTCTCATCCTTTAGGATTTCACGGTCATGCCGCGGGATGCTCCATGGATGCCAGAGATCCTGACAAAGCTCCCGAAGGAATACGTATAGAAATGGAATACCCCCTCCATTACAATACCTGTTACGCCATAGAATTCAGCAGCGCCACCAGTGTTCCTGAATGGGACGGCCAGGATGTGAGAATCGGATTTGAAGAAGACGGTTTTTTTACTGAAAATGGCTGTCATTTCATTGACGGATGTCAGAAAAAGATACTTTTAATAAAATAAGGAGTTCATCATGGCAGTATTAAAAAAATTTAAAGCGTTGAGACCTAAAAAAGGGATGGAAGAAAAAGTCGCTTCCTTCCCTTATGATGTGATAAGCAGTGAAGAAGCCAGGGAACTGGTCAAAGGCAATCCCTATTCTTTTTTACATGTGGTCAAGCCTGAAGTGGATTTACCCCAAGGCGTCGATCTGTATTCCGATGAGGTCTATGAAAAAGCAAGAGAGAATCTCAATAAGCTCGTTAAAGAAGGTATTTTAATCCAGGAAAACCGGCCCAAACTTTATATCTACAAACAGAAAATGGGAAAAAGAGAGCAGTATGGAATCGTGGGATGTGTTTCTGCCGAAGACTACAACAAGGACGTGATAAAAAAGCATGAACACACCCGACCTGCCAAAGAAGCGGATCGAATCAAGCATGTGGATACAACCAATGCCAATACAGGGCCCGTGTTTTTAACCTATAAAGCAAAGCGCAGCATAGACAAACTTGTCAAAAAAGCAGTTAAAGAAAAGCCAACCTATGACTTCACCGCTTCCGACGGCATCAAACACACCGTATGGGTCATTGAGAATGATGATTTGTCTGATGATATCATCAAAGAATTCAATAAAATCGATACTATTTACGTTGCAGACGGCCACCATCGGTCTGCTTCAGGAGCCAAAGTCGCTGAAAAAAGGAAAGCAGCTAATCCGAATCATACAGGGGATGAAGAGTACAATTTCTTCTTGGCGGTCCTATTCCCGGATAACCAGCTTCACATCATGGACTATAACAGAGTGCTTAAAAACCTCAAAAGACACACTTCAGAAGAGCTGTTTAAAGTATTGGAAGAAGTCTTCACCCTCAAGAAAATCGGCTCCAAACCTTATAAACCAAAGAAAAAAGGCGAGTTTGGTATGTATTTTGATCAAACTTGGTATAAATTAAATGCCAAACCTGAACTGGCTGAACAGGATGATCCAGTAAAAAGCCTGGATATTTCTTATCTTCAGAAAAATCTATTGGAACCCTTTTTCGGAATCAAAGATCCCCGGACCAGCGATGATATTGACTTTGTTGGCGGTATCAGAGGCTTGAAAGAGCTGGAGAGATTGGTCAACAGCGGACAATTTAAGGTGGCTTTTGCCCTTTATCCCACTTCAGTGAAAGAGCTCATGGATATAGCTGACTCAGGCAAGGTGATGCCCCCGAAGTCAACCTGGTTTGAGCCTAAACTAAGAAGCGGTCTTCTGGTGCACAGACTTGACGATTAAAGTCAGCTGATTCTATCCTGACTTACGGACCAATTTTAAAAGCTCTTTTTCTTTTTTTATCCCCTCAAGAATCTTCGGCAGTAGATTCTTGAGCTCTTCTTGTGAGAAACTGCATTCCTTTATTTCAGCGCTGTTCTCACTTATCAAACAGTTGATATCTTTAATGTCTTGGGCTCTTCCCTGGAAGTTCTGGCTTTTGTCATCTTCATAATAAGTGACTTGAATGGACAGTATCTGCTGTCCATTTGAAGAATAGCTGAATACCAGGACATGTTCTTCTCTATTTGCCCTTCTTCCATCCAAATCAAAATGGAACTCCCTCTTGATAAAGTCTTCTCCTTCTCTTTTCCCCATCTCTTTGACTTCGTCATAGATCTTGATAATGATTGTTTCAGGTTTATCTTCTTTTTCTTTAACTTCGGCTGTAGAACGATAAGTCAGAGCCCCCCATCCCAACCAAACGACCATGGTAAGGGACAAAATCAACATAGGATGGAAAAAGCAAGAGGATTTTTTCATTCTATTCTTAATATCGTTTTTTCTGCTTAAATGTCAACTCCCTCCACCTATGGGAGCTCCGGGTGGTATATGCACAGGTCTGCCCAGTTCAATTTTTTCTGGATTTTTCTGAAACTCTTCTATCTGGAAAAATCCATAGTGATAATGAGCTTTTTCTCTCTCTCCAGAAACTGAAGAGATTCTACTAGCACACCATTTTTTTAATTCCTCCAGCTTTACGAACACTCTCTCCTTAACTAAGTCAGAACTCTCTGGATTGACAGCTAATCTCATAAGAATTTTCAATAAAACATGATCCACCACTCTGCTGACCTCAGCATACATTCCCTCCTTATTCGGAGTTTTCCATGTAAAGTCAATAATTCTATCCAAAACCTCTTTCAATCCAGGAACATCTTTCCTGCGGGCATGATATTCAATCATTCGAGCGCAGCGGTAAGGATGAAGGATAGATTCAAATGTCAGCCAAGCCGCAGTCTCAGCCGCACTTAAAGGATCAAAAGGAAGGCCTGTATGGCCTTGAAACATCTCCCGGTCTTCCCTGTAACCTGGAGGAAGAGGAGGAAGGTCCTTTAAGATTTCATCATCCAGAACCAGATTTTCAGGGCGTACGGTTTGAAGAAGCGCATCCAAAGCCTTTTCCTGTTCACCTGCCGGGACTATTCGGGGATCCTCCTGGACATCACCGCGGAGACGGTGGTTATAAACCAATCCCCCGATCATACTAGCGGCAGCTTCCACCTGATATCTGTGGTACAAATACACAGGAACAATGAGTCTCCGGAGCAGACCGACGGGTTCTCCGTAACGTATTCTGCTTTTAGAAAAAGATTGAAGAGCCAGAGAACGGACCTGCATGATTCTGTTGAGTTCATCAACGGGATTTTTTCCATTGTCCCACACTGCTGCCAAGGGGTGAGCACTTCCCAAACGGGCGTCCTGACCCGCTAACAAATAAAACCCTTGAGAAAACGCATTGTCCAAAATAGATTTAAGCTCTTTCTCCTCATCTATCCCTTCTGGAAAATCTTGATATCCGTAGGCGATGGAGATCTTATCCCACTCGCCGACTCCTTTGGCATAAGCGTTGGATAAATCTATGTTTCCCTTCTCATCAATTTCAATAAGTGGATGGGGATAATCCATGACTGAAGCCCGATCATTGACACTTGCTGCGTAATTGTGCCCCAATCCCAGAGTGTGCCCCACCTCATGACAGGAGAGCTGTCTGATTCGAGCTAAAGCCATATCCAGGATTTGTTCAGGGACTTCACCCTCTTTATCATAATCTGCTGCCAAGGCTTCTCCGATCATAAAGTCTTGTCTGATCCTCAAAGAGCCCAGG
>DASRVI010000445.1:0-5011 GCA_035655135.1 Acidobacteriota bacterium
GGGCATTGGCTTCTTCCTGTTGCATCTTTTTCCTCATCTCAACCACTTCCTTCTGCTGCGTGGATTCTATCTTCTCCATTTCTTCGCGGTGTCGACGCTGCATCTCTGCCTCTTTCAAGTCTTCCATTCGGGTGCTTATCCGACGCTCAACACGTTCCTCCACTTCTCGTTCATTCAGTGTTTTCTTTGGGCGAGCGGTTTCATCTTTGGAGAACTTCGGATTGTAGATAGTGACCCGGTCTCCTTCAATTCTGGTCGGCCCTGCAGTGCCTTTGGGCTGCAGGTTATACTTGCGGATGCGGGTCTTAGTGATATTTTCCACAAAATTGATATCCAAACCACCATTAAAAACAGTGTCCCCGCGCTTTTGGAGAGATGTTTTCTGAACCGTCATGTTGATGATGGCACTATTTCTCTCATAGGGGAGAATATAAGTATTGATATTGTATTGGCTGAAATAGCGGCCCTGCATAAATACCCAGTAACGGTGAGGAATGGTTATGCCCCCAAACACCACTCCTGTCCCAGGGACAAAGGGAACACCGGGTGGAATAGGAGCCCAGCCAATGTAAAGGCTGCTGTATCTCCAAGATACCCAGGCCGGAGACCAAACATTCCCTGGAACCCAGAACCAGCCAATACGCGGGTCATACCCCCACCGACCGTAGTGGAAGGGAATCCATCCCCAGCGGTAGTTGGAAACCCACAGCCAACCATACTCTGACCACACCCAGCGTCCGTTGGTATAGGGACGCCAGTTATAACGGATATCTGATGGCACCCAAACATAACCATAAGAAGTGTAGTGGGTCCAGTAGCCGTAGGGAGACAGATAATCATAAACCTGATCCATGTCCCAGTCTGTGCCATATCGATCATAATAGGGCTCATCAGCAAGGTCAGAAGGAACATAAATGATACAACCCGCTGTTAATAGCATAAATATCATCATCAAAAAAATTGTTTTTTTCATGACTTCATCTCCTTTATCTATAATATAGCTCAATACATCACAGTGGGCAAGCGTCACACCACTGTAACTTGATATTGGAATCGATATCCTTTTAATTAACCTGGGCTATTCACGAGTCGAGGTTTTATGGACTCGATGAAATTCAGGTGTGGCTGAAGCGACTTTGAAGATTTAGCCTTCTGAGTGCATGATTTTGATCCTGGAATATTCACAAGCCATGGCTTCCTTATGAGAGAAGGGCATGGGATAAGGAATCCCCTATGAGGGCTGAGCGGGCATGGTTCCTCTTTAGAGGGGAGCGAAGCCCGAATGGGAGTGAGATTCCTCGCTGGGGAATCGAACGGGTGACGAATCCCTTGCCCTTCCCCTCCTAATAATCTGAACGGAGCACAAGCCATATCTGAATTTCAGATCGGCTCGCCTATAAGGTAAAATATGTATGCATAAAATTAAAGTCATAACAAAACTATACCTAAAATCTTGTTCTCGATGAAAAAACAAAAAAAAGAGAATCAGTCTAGATAAATCTGTATGAGAATGCATACATATTTTATGAATAGGTTAGGTTAAAAATAACGGCTGTATTTAGCCCATAAATCATCTCCCAGCTCCCAATAGGCAACCACCGCCTCCTTAGCCTGCTGAAGACAGTATTGGGTCAAAAATTCACGTGCTTTGGATAGATCCTGCTGATACAAGCTGAGCGCCCTCTCCTCGATTTTTGGCTGTTCTTGAAATAGCTGGTCTTCTATCTTCTGCCAAACCTTTGCGATATCCTGAGTCATATGCTGCCAGCGAAAAGCCGCCAGTTTGCTGACCCGACGGAAGGCCCACCACGCGCAGTCTCGTCTAAAGCTTCGTCGCCCATCTACCCGGTAAGAATCAGGCATGCGGGTAATCCCACAGTAAAATGGCATATGAGGCGTGGTCTCAGGATTATCATAACCCAGCCAGACAACACCTCCGATCATATCCGGAAGCCAGTCTCGAGACTGTGTGATCTGAACATAAGTGGCATAAGCAGAACAGACTGACCGCTCTCTTTTGACTCTCAACAGCTCTCTTAATTCACTGTTCATATGGGGATTGGCTACAGGACTCTTAATCGCTTCCCCTTTTTGATTCACGGTAATCAGGTCTCGTGTCATGTCAAACTCTGTCCCTTCATAAGTATCCCTGAATAGTGCCAGAATGTCTTTGACTGAGACCTTCTGGTCTGGTTTGACAGAAAAAGGATAATTCTCAGAATAAGGATTCAGGTTTAAGGAGGGAGCCAGAAGACTCAAAACCCTCCATTCTCTTCGTCTGGAGCCCATTTTGGTCCTGGTGGAGGGGGCGTAAGCATAGCAAAATTCAAAAGGTCGATCGTTCTCCGGAGGCCACCATTCCATCTCAATAGCTAAGGAATGAACATTATCAGAAGCCAGGAAATAGTCTTCATTATCAAGGTCGATCTCCCTGATACGGCTTGCGTTTGCTGAAACTCCGATTTCTTCATCCGGTACCCGCTGAGCCACCCATACGGCTCCTTTTTTCCCTCTTCCCGGCCCAAATATCTCAAAATGCCAAGTTTCCTTTGGATCAGCAAAGGTGAAGCATTCCCCCCAATCAATGTATCCATGCTTTTTAGTCAACTCATCGGCTGTTTTTATGGCCTCTCTCGCTGTCTTGGCTCTTTCTAAAACAAGCCGGAACAGCTCTGGAGCATCGATGACACCCTCATCGCTTTTCAGCTCTCGTCGTCCTCCTATGGTAGTCTCTCCTATAGCCAGCTGGTATTCATTCATAACCGGGTAGGCTGTATTTATAAAAGCGTAGGTTTCAGAGACCTGGGGGATTCTCCCTTTAACCAGTCGGTCCTTATCATCAGGGCCTCTGGTTCTTTTGGCTTGAAAATAGATTTCAGCCATATCTCCGGGCTGGTGCTTTTTATGAGGGACTCTATTGATCCAGGTCCGGTCTGTGCCTGAATCGCAGGAATGAGAAGTCATGGTGGACCCGTCTACAGAAGCCAATCTACCAACCAGTATGCTGGTGCAGGATTCAAACTCCTCATCTGATTTTTTGATTATAGATGACTCGGTTTGAGTATAAGTGACTCCAAATAATAGAAATGAAAGGACAGCGGCACCTAAAACCAATCTTTTAATTTTCATGTTTTGTCTCCTTAAAAAAATGGGGGCAGTTCTAAAAAACAGAACTGCCCCCGTTTTTTAGTTTCCTTTTTCTACTGGTTGAAAGCGAGTTTTTCCCCATTTAAATAGAAATGCGAAGGGTCATCCTCTTTGATTTCAAATGTCATTTTTGCCTGGCCGCTTTCATCAGCCTGAAACATCTGCTTAACCCAATTGATAACGGCTTCAGCCCTCTCAGGAGGAAGGGATTGTTTGATGTTTTGTTCCATCTTATCCATATCCATTATTTTTGCCTCGGCTTTGCCTACTGGAGGCCCTATCCGAATAAACTGAAACTCTCCCTTAGCTTGGATTTCTCCAAAATAATGGTCTATGGGTGACAAGGAGATTTTGATAATGGGTTTAGATTCAATTAACTTACCTACCAAAATTAGGCCTTTCATCGCTATTTCCTGTTGGACAGCCGCATCTTTGGCCGCTCCTGCAGACTGACCTATTTTGGCTAGGTAAAAATAAGCATTGATAAATTCCGGTGACAAATTCTCTATAGAAAAAGTGGACACAGCTTCATTTAATTTAGTGAAAATCAGGGCTTTTTCAGGAATCCCCTCTACCTCAAGGCTTCCTAGATTCCATCTACTTGTGAAATCAAAATAATCGCCTTCTGGGGATGGTTTTAAGGAGTAAGAAAATCCTGCCTTGTCTAAACCAGCCCTTATGTTTTGCTTTGAGGTGTCCACCAATAAATCCATCCCATCAGCTCTGATCTCTATATCAATCAGCGGCTCTTTTTTCTCAAGCAGTTCAGATAGGATATCAACTGAATCTTGCTTTTGGAGAAAAGCTGTCACCAGCCCGGGTTCAGCCTGAAAAAAGCTCTCCATACCTTCCATTGAAAGCTCTATGGTTTTAACATCTCCTTCCTGTCCTGTAATATTGACTTTGAACCCCTCTGCTTTTACTTTCATTTTATTATTTGATGCTATAAGGTCAGTCAAAACTTCCTCAAAGCTCTTCTCTTTGGCATCCAAAAGAGCACTTATATCATATCCTTCTAAAGCAATATTCTCTAAATAATAATGAACCGTCAACTCAGGGACTTCTTGTCCTTCATCCATTTGCTGGGATTTAAAAGCGGACATTATTTCTGACGTCATGAGGGTGCATTTTATTTTTTCCGCTGATTTTAACTTAATATTGTTTTCTAACGGATCATACATCATTACCATTTTCCCCATTTCCATAGGGATATCAAATTCAGGAAATTCCATATTCAAGTGTTTGTAAACCGCTGTGCTGAAAATGACTTCAGGATTGGTCAGAGTGATTTGATATTGAGATTTTTCTTTCCCTGGCTCAATATTGATATCGGAAAGGTCTGCTTTGATCTCAAGCTCCATAGGAGACTGGCCTATATTTTCAAGGAGAGCCTTCACATCATCCTTGTTTATTTCAGGGGCTTTTCTTGCGCAAAACGATGCCAAACCTATAAAAACAACCAATAAAAGAATTAAATATATCCTTTTTCTCATTTATCCCTCCTCTCAAACAATTCTATGGAGAAAGTCTGTGTAAAGCAAATGATTTTTTATGATGGCTTAGTCTGATCAGTCCAGGATAACTCTGATATTCTGAGATGGGATAAGAAGGCTTTTTAAGTTTCCCTGTTCATCTGTCTCTAACTTGATCACAGTGTCACCCATCTTCATCAAAAGAACACAGCTGTCCTCTTCTGCCGGAGAGAGCACAAATGAGGTCTCAGCCTGCGGAATGATATAAGCTGAAAGATCTGCTTTTTCTTCTTCCAAAGAACATTTGTATTTTTTAGTTATGACCATATAAGAAGAAAAGACCGGATTGGGAAGTAAAAAAGCATCTCTTTTTATCTCAACAAAGGTTTCCT
>DASRVI010000446.1:0-2916 GCA_035655135.1 Acidobacteriota bacterium
CCAGTCCTTCGATGGCCCGGGGGATGCTTTGCAGATGAGTACCACTGGAAAGACGGAGTCGGTCCTCTAGATGAACGCCCCACTCTAGTAAACACTCACTGGGGCGGAGTCACGGAAAACAATCACTTTGGGACCCATGAGTTTCTGGACCTCTGCGATCAGATCGAATGCGAACCCTATATCTGTGGAAATGTGGGAAGCGGGACCGTCCAAGAGATGAATCAGTGGGTGGAATATATCACTTTTGACGGAAAAAGCCCTATAGCTGATTGGCGTCGAAAAAATGGACGAGAAGAACCCTGGAAGCTTCCCTTTTTTGGCATCGGTAATGAGAACTGGGGATGCGGGGGAAACATGCGGCCTGAGTTTTATGCAGATATCTACCGGAGATTTCAGACCTATGTCCGGAATTATTCCGGAAACCGGATATACAAAATCGCCTGCGGAGGCTATGGAGAAAATTATGAATGGACTGAAATTTTGATGGAGAGAGCTGGCCGCTCTATGAACGGCTTGAGCTTTCATTACTACACGGTTCCCGGAGGATGGGGAAATAAAAATTCAGCCACCGAGTTTGGAGAAAAAGAATGGTTTGAGACCCTGGATAAAGCCTTATTTATCGATGAGCTGATCTCCCGGCATTCCACCATTATGGACCACTATGACCCGCAAAAAAGAGTGGGTATGGTGGTGGATGAGTGGGGCACCTGGTATGAAGTGGAACCAGGCACGAATCCGGCTTTTCTCTATCAGCAGAACACACTCCGGGATGCGCTAGTGGCTGGACTGACCCTCAATATCTTTAACCAACATGGTGACAGGGTTAAAATGGCCAACCTGGCCCAAACCATCAATGTGCTGCAGGCACTCATCCTCACTAAAGATGAACAAATAATCTTGACCCCCACTTATCATGTTTTTGACCTGTATAAAGTTCATCAAGATGCCACATTCATTCCTTTGGAATTGGATTGTCCCCAATACAAATATGATCAAAAAAGCATCCCTCAAATCAGCGCATCCGCGTCCAAAAACAGCCAAGGCGTAATCCATATCTCCCTCTGCAATCTCAATCCTAACCAATCCACTCCAATCACCTGCGAGCTGCGGGGAATGAAGACCCAAGCCATAACCGGACAAATTTTGACTTCAAAAGATATGACCGCTCACAACACCTTCCAAAATCCAGATACTGTTAAGCCTTTAGAATTTAATAAGGCAGTACTGGAAAACAACACTGTAAGATTTGAACTTCCGGCAAAATCTGTACTGGTGCTCAAGATCAAATAAATATCTTTCCTTCCCTTCCCGATTTTCTTTGATATAATATGAGCCTTTAACAATATCAAAATCATGACTTTCATCAATTTGGCGGCAATGGTCCTTATTGGAATATTCACGGGGCTCTTGACGGGACTCACAGGTTCTTCAGGAGTTATGGTGGTGGTTCCTCTGCTTAATATGGTGCTGAATTATCCAGTTCACGACTGCATAGGAACCAGTTTAATGGTGGATGTACTTGCCCCAGCAGCTATCGCCTACTCCTACTATAAGCATAAGAATATCGCTTTAAAATCCGGTATATGGATCGCTGTAGGTTCTATTTTTGGTGCTCAATTAGGAGCCAGGTTTTCAGACAGAATTCCAGAACTGGGATTAGTGAGAATCTTTGGAATCTATATGATTCTTTTAGGAATCTTTATATGGAAAAAAGGAATAGACAGAGAAGCGATTGTTCGCAAATTCAAAAAGGTCTTTAAGTTCAAAACCACAGCCCAAAAAATCATCACTTCCCTGTTTTTGGGCTTTGTGGTGGGTATTTTAACCGGCCTGTTGGGTGCCGGAGGAGGCGGCTTCGTATTTATGATCCTTGTCTTTGTTTTAAATTTTCCCCTCCAACTGGCAGTGGGAACATCTGTGCTCATCATGGCCGTAACCGCAAGTTCCGGAGCTTTGGGATTTGCTCTTCACGGCAATATAAGACCTATTGCTGGATTAGTTATTGGGATAAGCGCTATATTTGGAGGGACCTTGAGCGCCCGATTTGCAAACCGGGTTAAAGAAGATGTGATGGCCAAAGCCATAAGCATCACATTTATTGTGCTGGGAGTGGTTATGATCGTTATCCGGGTTATTGAATCATATAGAATCATATAGAATCATTTCCTAGATCCTTTTATCAAAAGCAAGCTTATTTATGTCATGCTGACTGAATCTGATTTTGTTTTTTAGACAGCTTTTTATGCTCCCGGACGATCAATATCCCCAGAAGAATCCAAACCACAGCCATGATGATATTGAACTTGGCAAAACTTTCCACCAGGACAAACTGAGCCCACAGAAAAACAATCAGGCTGTGAGAGACATCTCCAGCCCGATGAAAAAAAGTGTCTGTGGCTGCTTTGGCTTTGTACTTTTCCTCCCTTGTGGTTCGGAGAAAGAGAGCATGCCGGGTGGTGTTCATCAAAGAATAATCTGTTCCATTTTCTAAAGACTTGATCCACTTGACCAGAACCAGAGACGCTCCTAAGCTGATGAAAAAATATCCTCCCAGGGCAATAAAAGGAAGGACAAACACCGCTGTTCTCACGCCAAACCACTTGAATATTCGGGACACTAAAAACAGTTGAATAAACATGGCCATCAGGTTCATGATCATGTAAAAATCAGAATAGAAGCTGCCTATGATCTGTTCTACTGAAAGACCCCCGGCTGTTCCTGCTTGAACCGCTTCCACAGCTCTGATCTTGATCACACGGTCCAATATATATCCTCCATTGGTGTTGATAAGGTTTAAAAGAAGAACAAACAGAGCAATGTAAAGAAGGTAACGCTTTTTAAATACCAGTTTAAATCCCCCTCCTTTTTTCAGGGGCTTATCTTTTTCAGCCGGTTCTTGCTTCAAAGGAACTTTGG
>DASRVI010000447.1:0-8037 GCA_035655135.1 Acidobacteriota bacterium
GGATTTCAGGCTCAAGAATGGGAGGGGGCTCCTGGTGGCGAAGGTTCCACTCATGCCATTGATCCCAACAATCCCAACATCGTTTATTCAGCGGGATTCTATGGACACATCACACGGACCAACCTCAAGACCGGAGAGCGCAAAAACATCTATCCCCCTCAGACAAAGGACATCGGCCTTCTCCGCGGACAGTGGCTGGCCTCCATTATTCTGTCCCCCAGCCATCCGGAAACCGTCTACCTTGGACTCCAGTATTTATACCGCTCCCGGTTCCAGGGTGATGTGTGGGAACGAATCAGTCCGGACCTGAGTTACGGCATAGAAGAAGAACTGGGTGATATCCCTTATCAGACCATCTTTGCCATCTCTGAATCCCCCTTCAATCCAGATCTCATCTATGCGGGCACAGATGACGGAAAAGTATGGGTCACTCATAACAGCGGAAACACCTGGACTGAAATCATGAAAGGACTCCCTTATAGAAAGTGGGTGAGCCGACTGGTGGCTTCTCAGCATGATCGTTCAGTAGTCTATATGACTCAGAACGGAAAAAGGGAAGATGACTTCAAACCCTATGTATGGATGTCTGACGATTATGGAAAAACATGGAAAGACATATCTTCTGGAATCCCCCTCGGACCCGCAAATGTGATCCGCGAAGATCCCCTTAATGAAAACATCCTTTATGTAGGAACAGATGTAGGTGTGTATGTTTCTAAAAATAAAGGAGAAACCTGGAGTGTTTTAGGCGGCAACCTGCCCACAGTGTATGCCCAGGACCTCATCATTCATCCCAGAGATAATATCATTGTGGTGGCCACTCACGGACGTGGAATGTGGGCTATGGATGCTGAACCTGTGAACGGAGGAAGACGCTTTTTCCGAAGATATTAATCTTTGACTTAGACAAAAAGGCTTGAGAGCTGTTCTCAGCTTCCGGGCTTTTTTATAAACAGACCTGGATTATTCACGAGTCGAGGTTATATAGAGCCCACTGAAATTTGGGGGCTGCTGAAGCGACATTAAAGATTTAGCCTTCCGAATGCATGAGTAAGATTCTACGAAATTTATAAGTTTAGAATACTGCGGATGGGAAGGACATGGGATGAGGAATCCCCTGTGAGGGCTGAGCGGGCATGGTTCCTCTCTAGAGGAGAGCGAAGCCCGAACCGGGAGAGAGATTCCTCGCTGGGGAATCGAACGGGTGACGAATCCCGTGTCCTCTCTCATCCAATACATTTAGAAAAATATACATATTTTATGAATGACCAGGTTATATGTATTCTATGGTCGCTGGCGGCTTGGGTGTGACTTCATAGGCTACTCGGGTCACAGACGGAATCTCTTCGGTCATTCTTTGTGATATTCTTTTCAATATTTTCCAAGGGACTTTGGTGGGCTCAGCGGTCATGGCATCTTTACTCTCCACACTGCGGATAATGACAATATCTCCGAAATTCCTTTTTCCATCATCAATTCCCGTGCCTTTGTCATTTAAAAGCACAGCAAAAGCCTGAAAAGGTTCCAACTCAGCGATTTCTTGTTCCACAATTTGAGTGGCCACTCTCACCTTCTGGACTCTATCTTCGGTCACTTCACCGATGACTCTGGCAGCTAAACCAGGTCCTGGAAAAGGCATTCTTTTGTAGAGCTCTTTAGGAAGCCCCAGAGCCTTGGCTACTTCTCTCACCTGATGTTTGAACAGTTCTTTTAAAGGTTCTATGACTTTAAATCCATATCCTTTTTCAGAATCTATTCCGATCTGTTCCAAAATATTGTGCTGGGTTTTAACTCCCCCCTTAGTCTCGATAATATCAGCGGCAATAGTGCCCTGGACTAAATGTCTGGCTTGGCTCTCCAGCACCGCTTCACCAAACACTTCATAAAATTTATTCCGAAAAGCTTTTCTTTTTTCTTCAGGATCTGTCTTTCCTTTAAGGCTAGAGAAAAAATCCTTGCGAGCATCAATGACCTTGATTTCGATCCCCATGTCAGAAAATACCCGGGACACATACTTGTCCTCATCCTTTCTCATGAGACCGTCGTCAATATAAATCACCTCTAATCGTTCTCCCAAAGCCTTATGAGCCAGAACTGTGCAGGTAGAGCTGTCCACTCCGCCAGAAAGAGCAGAGATAGCTTTTCCTTCACCCACAGTATCCTTGATTTCATTTACCTTTTGCTCAATAAATTTTTTGGTGTCCATGTTCAGTCCTTCTCATTTTTATATCATGTCTTTTTTTTATTAGGTTTCTAGGAAAGATTCAGCTATTCTTTAAACTTTTCCAGTTCTTTTTTAAGAGGTGGGATGACCTCAAATAAATCTCCGACCACTCCGAAGTCTGCCACTTTAAAAATGGCTGCCTCCGGATCTTTATTAATAGCCACAATAAACTTTGAAGAAGACATCCCTGCTAAATGCTGTATAGCCCCCGAAATGCCAACCGCTATATAAAGATTGGGAGAAACGGTTTTTCCTGTCTGTCCAACCTGATGCTGATGATCTGCCCATCCCGCATCCACAGCTGACCGAGAAGATCCAAGGGCGGCATTTGGAAACAAGGCAATAATGTCTTTCAATAAACCAAAATTTTCAGGCCCTTTCATCCCCCTGCCCCCTGAAATAACAACTTCCGCCTCTGTCACATCCAGTTCATCGCCTTCCTCTCTTTTTATTTCAACCACCTGTTCTTTGGCCTGGTCCTCTGATAATTCAACCTCTCTCTTGACAACTTCTCCCTCTTCAGACAGAGGTTCCAACAAAGGAAACACATTCGGTCTGAGAGATGCGATTTGAGGTTCTGATTTGAATTGAAAAGCAGCCAATGCTTTTCCTGCGAAAATAGGCCTCTCTACCTCCAGTCCGCTGTTTTCTGCCCTGGTCTTAGTGCAGTCTGTAGCCACCCCCACATCCAGTTTGGCGGCGACTCTCGGAGCCAAATCTTTTCCCATGGCTGTTGCAGAAAAGAACACAGCCTTGGGCTTTATCTCATCAATAAACTCTGATAAGGCTGAAGTATACAGTGAAGATGAATATTTCTCCAAAAGCGGATTTTCAATCAAATAAACTTTAGAAGCCCCGTATTGAAAGGCTTCCTGGGCTAAGTTATCGAGCTCTTTGCCCAAAAATACAGCCACTGAGTCCTCATTGAGGTCGTCGGCCCGTCTTTTAGCTTCAGACAAAGCTTCCAATGAAGCCTTCTTTATTTTGTTCTCTCTAATTTCCATATATGTCAATATCATTGTCGCCTCCTATATTATTTTGGCTTCTTCGTGCAGGAATTTCACCAATTGCTTGGCTGCTTCTTCCGGTTCTTCCTCAATTTTTTTGCCTGCTTCTTTTGTTGGAGGTGGAGATAGATTCACTAACTCCAATTTTGATTCTAGATCTGATTCCTCAATCCCTAGTTCTTGGAGAGAGATTACGGGGACCTGTTTTCTTTTTGCCGCCATTATGCCTTTGAGTGTTTCATACCGCGGTTCATTAAGACCTTTCTGCGCGCTGATAACAGCGGGAAGAGAAAACTCAACTTTCTCAACCGCTCCTTCTATTTCTCTGCCTGCTGTTCCACTTCCACCCCCGATATCAAGCTCTGTCACCACATTGACCTGAGGTAAATCCAGCAGCCCTGCAACCATGGATGGGACTTGAGAATTATCCGTGTCAATAGACTGCTTCCCAAATAAGATAAGACTGTAATCTGAATATTTGTTCTTAACGACCTCAGCGATTATCTTTGCCGCTCTCAATCCATCATAAGTCTCATGTTTATCATCCTGCACTAATAGGGCCTCATCTGCTCCCATGGCGAGAGCTTTTTTTAAAATGGTCACAGATTCCTCAGAACCCACAGAAATCACATGGACTGTACCGCCTTTAGATTCCTTAATTTGAAGAGCCTCTTCCACTGCATACTCATCGTAAGGATTCATCACAAAATTCAAACCTTCCATGTCAATCTGATTGTTGTCATGGTCGATCTCTATTTTAGACTCAGAATCAGGAACCCTTTTTACAAAAACAAGTATATTCATTTAATGACCTCCTTCCTGAATAAAACTTCTGTTTCTATAAAAAAACAACTATGATATTTGATGATATAAAAGGTTGGGTTAAAGGTCAATCAGATAAATAAATATAATCAGTAAAAAGATTTTTATTCTGGAAATTTTTTTATAACAAGGGTTCCGTTGGTCCCCCCAAAACCAAAGGAATTGCTTAAAGCATAAGTTAACTCTGCTGGCCTTGCCTTATTTGGCACATAATCCAGGTCACATTCGGGATCAGGGTTTTCATAATTGATGGTGGGAGGAATAAATTGATTCTTGAGTATCAGTGCCGTAGCAGCAGCCTCAAATCCTCCAGCCGCCCCTAACATATGTCCGGTCATAGATTTGGTCGAACTAACTGGAATATTATAAGCATGATCTCCGAACAATCTTTTTATTGCCAGCGTCTCGATTTTATCATTCCAAGGAGTCGAAGTCCCATGCGCATTGATATAGTCAATATCTTGGGCTTTCAATCCAGCACTGTCTAAGGCTCTTTTCATGCATCTATAGGCTCCATCCCCATCCGGACAGGGAGCTGAAACATGGTAAGCATCCCCACTCATCCCATAGCCAATTATTTCTGCATAAATATCAGCCCTCCTGGCTAAGGCGGAGTCCAGTTCTTCAAGAAGCAAAACCCCAGCTCCCTCGGCTATGACAAATCCGTCTCTTTCCTTATCAAAGGGGCGAGAGGCCTTCTCTGGAGCATCATTCCTTATAGAAAGCGCCCGCATGGAACAAAATCCAGCCACTCCTAAAGGAGTGATGGGTGCTTCGCTGCCACCAGCTATCATCAAATCCGCATCTCCCCTCGCAATAATCTGGTAGGAATCTCCAATAGCATGAGTCCCAGTAGAACAAGCTGTGGCATTCGCTAAGTTTGGGCCCCCTGACTTAGTGCGGATGGATATCTGTCCAGAGGCTTCATTAATAACCGTACAGATCAGAAAAAAAGGAGAGATTCTTTTAGGCCCTTTCTCTAAAAGTATCTTATGATTCTCCTCTATGGAAGATATGCCCCCTATCCCAGAGCCCACATAAACTCCAGTTCGGTCACCTTTCAATTGGTCCCTCTCAATACCTGAATCTTCGACTGCTGCTTCAGCCGCAGTAACCGCGTATTGAATAAAAGGATCCATCTTTTTAGATTCTTTCTTTTCAAAAAATTCCAAGGGATCGAAATCACTGACTTCCCCGGCTATTTGGCTTGAAAAATCCTGTGTGTCAAATTTAGATATCCGGGTGATACCTGACCTGCCCGCTTTGAGAGACTCCCAATTCTTCTCTGCCCCCAACCCTAAGGGCGAGACAAGGCCAATTCCTGTTATGACTATACGTCTAAGGTTACCCATGATGGAAAATAAGAATATTATCTATAATCTTTTTATTCTTACTTCACCTTTTCTAAGACATAGTCAAGGGCCTTGCCTACTGTATCCAGCTTCTCTGCTTCCTCATCAGGAATGTCTAGCTCAAATTCGTCCTCCAGAGCCATAATCAACTCCACTGTATCAAGAGAATCAGCGCCTAGATCATCTATAAAAGAAGCTTCTTCAGTAACCTGGTCTTCACTAATGCTGAGTTTGTCAGAAACGATTTCCTTTACTTTGTTCAATAACTCTTCTCTATCCATCTTTTCCTCCTAAAATTTTTTATTATTAAAGAAGATTTTACATAAGCATTCCGCCATTTACACTTAAAACTTGCCCAGTTATATAGGCTGCCTCATCTGAAAGCAAAAACCTTACTGCCTGAGCCACTTCCTTAGGTTTACCAAACCTCTTCATGGGAATTATATCAATGAATTTTTTCTTAACTGGTTCTGGAAGCGATTTGGTCATAAATGTGGCTATGTATCCTGGGGCCACAGCATTAACAGTTATATTTCTAGAAGCCACTTCTCTGGCTAATGACTTGGTGAATCCCAGTACTCCGGCTTTAGAAGCTGAGTAATTTGACTGACCAACATTCCCCATGAGACCGACCACTGAAGAAATGTTGACAATTCGTCCATAGTGGGCCCTTGCCATGGGGCGTATAACTGCTTTTGAAAAATTATAAACACCTTTTAAATTAACCGCTAAAACAGAGTCCCAATCTTCTTCTTTCATCCGCATCAGCAATCCATCTCTTGTTATTCCAGCGTTATTGACAAGGAAATCGATCTTTCCATGCCTGTCTAACATTTTTTTTACTGCTTCGTCAACCTGGTCAGTTTGAGATACATCCACATTATAATAAAAAGCCTCTCCTTTCCTTTTTCTTATGTCACTAACCACTTGCTCCGCTTTATCTTTTTGTACATCCACAACCAGGACTTCGGCTCCTTTTTCAGAGAGGTCATAAGCTATAGATTGTCCTATTCCTTGAGAAGCTCCTGTAACAATAGCCGTTTTTCCTTTAAAACTCATTTATGCTTTAGCTCCACTCAAAGCTTTATAATATCCATTAATTCTTTCATGTATTCGTTCCAATACTTTACCTTTTAAATAATCCCTGGCAAGCCTCACGGCATTTTTTATGGCAACAGGATTAGAACGGCCATGTCCGACAATACAAACTCCGTTGATTCCTAAAAGATAAGCACCCCCATATTCAGCATAGTCTATCTTTTTATAAAACTTCTTGAGATGTCTTTTCATCAAAAAGAATCCGATCTTTACAAATATGTTTTTCATGATTTCCATGCGGGCCATTCTCGCAAAGTTATCCACCACTCCTTCGCTTGTCTTTAAGGCTATGTTCCCAGTAAATCCATCACTTACAATCACATCGGCTTTCCCTGAATAAATATCTTTTCCCTCTACATTACCAATAAAATTTAAAGAAGAGGAAGTGAGCTTCTTGTTGACTTCCCGTGTCAGGTCGTTTCCTTTGCTTCCTTCCTCGCCAATACTCATAAGGGCAATCTTTGGATTTTCAATCCCCATGGCTGCTTTCATGAACACTTCCCCCATCAAAGCAAACTGGACTAAATGATTGGCACTGCAGTTTGCATTAGCTCCTACATCTGTAAGCAAAGTCACTCCGGTCAGGGTAGGGACAAGCAGAGCTAAAGCCGGTCTCTCCACGCCATTCAAAGCTCCTAATTCTTTCTTGGATAAATAAACCACCGCTCCTGTATTTCCAATGCTGACAAACGCGTCTGCTTTTTTTTCCTTTACTAATTTCAGCCCTACAAGTATGGATGACTTGCTTTTCCTTCTAAAAGAAAGAATCCCCTCTCCCATTCCAATGGACTCAGAAGCATTGACAATTTCAACATCCGCATCCGTGAGCTCGATTTTTCCCAACTCCTCTTTTATGACTTCCTCCACGCCTACCAACAAAACTTTCAAGTTGAATTCTCGGGACGCACTCACAGCCCCTTGAACGGCATTCCCAGGGCCGTAGTCTCCACCCATAATATCAACCGCTACTCTCATTGAACCTCCTGCAGTTACTCTTCAGTTCCCTCAATCACCTGGCGCTCTTTATAATACCCACAGTCAGGACAAGCTCTATGAGGTATCTTTGGATTCCCACAATTAGGACATAGTGAAAGCGACGGCACCTTCAAAGCATGATGGGACCTTCTCTTGTTTTTTCTTGAGTGTGAATGTCTTCTTTTTGGATTTGCCATTTATCTATTATCTTTCAAAAATATTTTTAATTTATTTAGTCTTGTGTCCTTTTTATCTAAGTTACACGAACACTTTCCTTCTCTTATGTTCTTGCCACAAACCGGACATAAGCCTGGACAGTCTTCAGAACATAGGGGCCGAGTAGGAAAAGTCAAATTCAGCTGTTCTAAGATAATCCTTCTTATGTCAACCCTTCGGTTATAGTAAAAATTCTTTTGTAAATCTTCTGTTTCAAGCTGCTCTTTTTCTTCCTCCAGCTCCTCCGGCAGATAAACAAGATCAAATGTGGAATTGATTTCAAATTCAAATGGTGAAAGACAGCGGCAGCAGATAAAACTCATGGTGGTTCTGATTCTTCCCT
>DASRVI010000448.1:0-3315 GCA_035655135.1 Acidobacteriota bacterium
ACCTGCCACATAAACTTCATCTCCTGCCATTTCCCTGGCAATCTCCGCCCCTTGATAGTTGATAGCGTGGAGTTTATTTTCGAGAGAGTGCTTCTGCAGTTTGATCCTGTTGGCACCAAAAGTATTTGTTTCTATGATATCAGCTCCGGCTTCAATATAGGATCTGTGAATTTCTTTGACCATTTTGGGATTGGTAAGATTTAATTCATCATAACAGGTGTTAATAAAAATCCCCCGGGCATAAATCTCGGTTCCCATGGCTCCATCCATGAGAGCTATATTGTCTTTTATAAAATCAAGAATTGACTGTCTCATCTTTCTCTCTCACCTACTGAAATTGACTTAGATGTATAATCTCTTTTATGAATTTAATTCTAATTTTCCTTTTATCATATCAAAATAACCTCTTTCATGCGAATCAGACATCTGGCGAGTAAGCGCCTTTGTTTCCATTGGAGATTATTTATCTAAAAAGGAAAAGGGAATGAGATGATGCATCGCCCGGGTGACGAATCCCGTGCCCTTTCCCTTATCTGTCAAATAAACTCTATCACGATTTTAGAAATGCTTGCCTCTTTAATAACGGGCTTGATTTTATGCCTCTTATTGATATATGTTAAAATTTTAACAAAAAATGAATAAGTCAAAAAAAAAAGGAGAAGAATTAAAATGAAACGCCTATTTATTATTTTTACTATGGTCATATTTTTATTTTTCAGTTTAACCCCTGGTTGGGCCGAAGATAACTGCTCCAGCTTCCTGGTTACCAAAGGCGCATCTAAAGACGGTTCCGTTATGATCACTTATACCTGCGATGGTGAATTTCTTGCCCAGCTTGATCGCACTCCAGCTCAAGATCATAAAAAAGGAGAGTTCATAGAAATCAAAGGCTGGAGGGGAGAAGTTATGGGAAAAGTCAAACAGGTGCCCCACACTTATGCTGTGGTAGGACTGATGAACGAACATCAAGTAGCCATCGGAGAAACCACTTTTGGGGGAAGGTCAGAGCTGAGAAATCCTGAGGGTCTTCTTCATTACTTCACTCTCATGAATCTCGCCCTACAGAGGTCTAAGACTGCCAGAGAAGCGGTTAAAGTCATGACGGAGCTGGTTGATGAATATGGATATGCCAGCACAGGTGAATCTTTCTCTATCGCAGATCCCAATAAGGCTTGGATCATGGAAATGATAGGGCCAGGTAAAGGAGGAAAAGGGGCACTCTGGGTGGCACTGCGCATTCCAGATGGCTATATTTCAGCCCATGCCAACATGGCCCGAATAGGAACCTTCCCTTTAAACGATCCTGAAAACTGCCTGTATTCAGAAAATGTGATCTCCTTTGCTGAAGAAAAAGGTTATTATGATAAAAAATCAGGCGAACCTTTCAGTTTCAGAAAAGTCTATGACCCTCCCAAACCTTCCTCTTTAAGAACCTGCGCTTCAAGAGTCTGGAGTATGTTCCGCAGGTCTGCTCCTTCTCTAAATCTATCCCCAGATTTTCAAAGGGGCGTTAAAGGAGCGGAACGCTATCCGCTGTGGATAAAGCCCGATAAAAAATTGTCTCTGGAAGATGTCATGAATATCATGCGAGACCACTACGAAGGCACTGATTTCGATATGACACAAGGTATTGATGCCGGACCATTCGGATGTCCGGTCCGATACAGGGGACTGACCTGGGAAGTGGATGAAGTCCAATATTCCTGGGAACGACCTATTTCCACTCAACAGACCGGTTTTTCCTTTATTTCTCAATCCAGAAGTTGGCTTCCGAATCCCATAGGAGGAGTTTATTGGTATGGAGTGGATGACACCTACACCACTTGTTACGTGCCTCTTTACTGCTCCATCAATGACCTTCCTGAACCTTTCACCAAAGGAGACCTCCAGGATTTTTCATGGGACTCAGCGTGGTGGGTGTTTAATTTTGTATCCAATTATGCCAATCTTCGCTACTCAGACATGGTGAAGGATATAAAAAAGGTTCAGTCTAAACTGGAAGGACAGTTTATGTCTCTACAGCCCATTATTGAGAAAACCGCTCTGGAGCTCTACAACACCAATCCTGAACTTCTAACCAGCTATCTCACTAACTATTCTGTTTCCCAGGGAGAAGAGGTGGTCAAGCAGTGGATAGAGTTGGGGAAATTCTTGCTCACCAAATACAATGACGGTTATGTCAAAGATGAAAATGGACGTCCCAGGGGGCTCGGATACCCCATTGAATGGCTCAGAAAAGTGATCAAAGAAAAACCAGACCAGTTCAAAATCCCGGAATGGGGCGAAGATAAAGAAGACGGAAGACTTCATTAAAAATATTTCTCAAGTATAGACTAAAAATAAAAAAATCATTATAATATTACTTAGAAGATAGATTGGGAACATCAATAGATTATTTCCCCTATAAACTCTAAAATTTCTAAAGAGGTCGAATTTCTGATGAATACAAGTATCGCTAAAAAGAGAAACATAGGAATCAGCGCTCATATTGATTCTGGAAAGACAACTCTCACTGAGCGGATTCTGTTTTACTGCAAAAAAATCCATAAAATCCACGAGGTAAAAGGCAAAGACGGAGTGGGCGCCACCATGGATTCTATGCCCTTGGAAAAAGAGAGAGGCATCACTATTGCTTCAGCCGCCACTACTGTCACATGGGGAAACCATTCCATAAATATCATAGATACTCCAGGACATGTTGATTTCACTATTGAGGTGGAAAGGTCCTTGCGGGTTCTGGATGGAGCTGTTTTGATGCTTTGTTCAGTAGGTGGAGTTCAGTCTCAATCCATCACAGTTGACCGACAATTAAAAAGATACCGTATCCCGACTATCGCCTTTATCAATAAATGCGACAGAGTAGGAGCAGACCCTCTTAAAGTAAAGAATCAGCTCAAAGAAAAATTAGGTCATAATGCAGTGGTTATGCAAATCCCTATAGGTCTGGAGGACAATCACCAAGGAGTTGTAGACCTGGTTAAAATGAAAGCAGTTTATTTTGAAGGACCTGAAGGATCAAAGGTCATTATTAAAGACATTCCCGGAGAACTGAGAAAAGAGGCGGAAGAGAAAAGGGAAGAAATGCTGGATGCTGCCTCCATGTCCTCTGAAGAACTTATGGAAGCTGCCCTTGAAGGAAAAGAAACTGAAGAACAGATTTATAAGGCGGTCAGAAAAGGAACCATTTCCCGTGAGATGACGCCTGTCTTTATGGGATCAGCCTATAAAAATAAAGGGGTGCATCTCATTCTGGATGCTGTGGTGGATTACCTGCCTGATCCTTCTGAAGTGGAGAACCAGGCTATAGATGTAGAG
>DASRVI010000449.1:0-4551 GCA_035655135.1 Acidobacteriota bacterium
GAAATCCATAAATCGCCATTTCTACAGCCAGAGGAAACTTCTTGGGATATTTAAAAAGGCTGAAAGCCATTAATTTCCAGTAATACCGTTTCCCTTTTTCAATGAGGCCTAACTTTAATATTGATTTTAAAAAGGCCAAAATGTCGCGAAAATTTATTGAAGAAACTTTTTTTAGCGGCATCTGATATTCTTTGATTAATGTTTTCACTCTCTCATAATACTGCTTTTGTGAATATATTGTGCTCAATAGTTCTTTATAGCCTTTTACTAATTTCTTATAGTTCATCTTGGGAATGAAGTTGATGGAGCCGTCCATGTTGTCTCCCGTAGTAAGATTAACAAGCCGATTTTCAGATTTCAATCGTTTATAAAGCCTTGTTCCGTAAGGAGCATTCAGAAGCCCGACCATGGCTGTTACAATGCCGCTTTTTTGTATAAAGTCTATCTGCTGTTTAAAAATATTAGGAGGATCATTATCAAAACCTACAATAAATCCCCCTTGTATTTGAAGACCATGATGCTGCAGTTTTTTAACTGAATCAATCATATCTCGTTTTTGATTGTGATGTTTCCCGCATTCAGCCAAGCTGTCCTCATTGGGCGTTTCAATTCCGACAAAAGCAGATTCAAAGCCTGCTTTTACCATGAGTTTTACAAGTTTTTCGTCATCAGCCAGGTTGATGGTAACTTCTGTGTTAAAATAAAACGGATAGTTTCTTGCCTTGGACCATTGAATCAACCCAGGGAGGAGTTCTGATTTCAGTATGGTTTTCTTGCCTATGAAATTGTCATCTACTATGAAAACACTGCCTCTCCATCCCGTTTTATAAAGTGTTTCTAACTCACAGAGGAACTGCTTTTTTGATTTTGCTCTGGGCTTTCGACCATTAAGCATAGGTATGCTGCAAAATTCACAGTTATATGGACAGCCCCGAGAGTACTGTATGCTCATTCCTGCATATTTTTTCATCTTAAGTAATTTCCACTGAGGGAAAGGACTCGTACTCAATTCAGGGAACTCTCCTGATTTGTAAATAGGTTGAGGCTTTCCTTTTTTCAAATCTCTTATAAATCGCGGCAGAGTGGCTTCTGCTTCATTTAGTACGAAGTGATCTACTCCCATGAACTCACGTTGAGTAGAGGTTACCATAGGGCCACCAGCAACGACTTTTACCCCAAGCTGGTTGCATCTTTTTATTACTTTTTTGAAAGATTTAATTTGGATATTCATGCCGCTTAAAAAAACATAATCAGCCCATAGAATGTGTTTATCTTTTAATCGGGATACATTCATGTCGATCAATTTCTTTTCCCACTCTTCAGGAAGCATCCCAGCTACAGTAATCAATCCAAGAGGAATTCCGGATGACTTTTTTGAAATAAATTTGATTGCATCTGAAAAGCTCCAGAACGTTGACGGTGTTTTTGGGTATACAAGTAAGATTTTCATTGCAATTCTCCTTTGCCAATACTGCACATTTGAGTTAAAGTATAACAGAAATTTAAGCTGTCAAATGTAAAAGAAATGTAAAAGCACGAAAAGATGAATAAAAAACGTTTTGCTTTTCGCTCTATTCTCATATTTATCATAGCACAAGTCGCCTGGTTTTCACTTCTCGGTCTTTGGATCTACCGGTATATTTCAAGCCATATTATTTTAAGTAAATTAGATGACAGTTTATCCGCTCAAATCATGTCAAAAGGGGCAAATATCTTTACACTGGTCTTTGGATGTGTTCTTTTTATAGCTGTTTCCATGGGGATGTCCCTTATTTTCAGGAATCTTACAGTTCAGTATAAATTAACAAAACTCTATGACAATTTTCTGGCTAATGTTACTCATGAGCTAAGGACTCCACTTGCTTCTATCCAACTCCATCTTGATACTCTTAAGGGGCGGAATGTACCGCTTTCGCAACAGAAAAAATCTATGGAGATGATGCTAAAAAACACCAAACGCCTTAAGAGACTCATCGATTCAATTCTTGAAATAGCCAGACTCGAACAGAAGAAAGCTGTCTATCAATGCAAAGTTTTCAATGCAGATGCAGTGATCAAAGGATTGGTTGAAGAAGCGAGAATTCAGTTTAAGCTTCCGGAAGATGCAGTCCATATAAAAGGAAACGCAGATTGTGAGTGTGTTATTAATAAAGATGCTTTCAAAATATTAATCGACAATTTGATAGACAATGCTGTCAAATACACAAAAAATCACTTAAAAATATGCGTGGTGTTGAAATGCACGAGGAAGAAATTAATCATCGAATTCGCAGACAACGGCATAGGCATTGCTCCAAAAGACCTTAAAAAAATATTCAAAAAATTTCACCGTATCTCTCACCCTGATGTTCCTAATGTCAAAGGAACCGGTCTAGGTCTCTACTGGGCAAAAGAGATTGTAAAATATCATGGGGGCAAAATCAAAGCTGTAAGCCAGGAAAATGGATCGATATTTAGGATTGAACTGCCTGTTTATTATGTTTCAAAGAAACACTATTTAAACAGGTTGTTAAAATCAAAGAAAAGGATGAAGTTTTAATGAGTTCAGACAACAAATTTTCGGGAAGTAAAATTCTGCTTGTAGAAGATGAGGAAACTCTTGCTTCAGGGCTTGAGTATAACCTGACTGAAGAAGGATATGCAGTCACTTGGGCAGAGGATGGGAAAAAAGCTCTTGAGCTTTTTCAAGCACAGGTTTTTGACATGATAATTCTAGATATAATGCTGCCTTATATAGGCGGATTTGAAGTAGCTAAGAAGATACGGGAAGAATCTCCCCATATGCCTATCCTGATGTTGACAGCAAGAACAGAAGTTAAAGACCGTGTAAAAGGTTTGGAAATTGGGGCTGATGACTATCTCACAAAACCGTTTCATCTTGAAGAATTACTCGCTCGGATCAGGGGCATACTCAGAAGGAAACAATGGTATCAATCTTCCTCAGAAACAGTTCCAGTATACCGTTTCGGTAACAATGAGGTGAATTTTAAGAATCTTTCCTGCAGGGCGGGTAAAAAGAAAATTCGCCTCACTTATCAGGAAGCAATGGTTTTAAAATATCTAATTGATCATAAGGGCAAGATAGTTTCACGAAAAGAACTTCTTGAGAAAGTATGGGATATGAGCCCGGAAGTCGAGACGCGTACTGTTGATAATTTTATAATGCGTCTCAGAAAGTATTTTGAACCTAACAGCAGTGATCCTGTTTACTTTAAAAGTATCCGTGGGGCAGGATATATGTTTGTAAACAACTGAAAATTAAATTGGGGACGGTTTACCTATTTTAGGGGGTCAGACCACGAAAAATAACCGAAAATCATATCATATCAATAACTTAAATTCATTTATGCTTCCTTTTTGGGTCTTAAACCCGCATTTTGACCCCCCACAAATAATCGGTTTTCGGTTATTAAGGGAGTGATAGAAATAGGTGAACAAGTATGACAGTACTGTTTTTTGACTATCTTTGGATTCTTTTCATAAGAGAGTTGAAAAGTTCTCCCATATTTTTTTGGCGGCGGTTTTGAAGCTGGTGTTTTTCAGATGCCTCCCAGTTTATGACAAAGTTGCGCCAATTTTTTCCTTTTAACATGGAAGCGTGTTTGCCAAAAAAGGAATGAATTTCCTCATCTTTTACCCCTTTGTTATTTCCGTCAAGCACCATAAGATGAGGGGTTTGATCCAAGTATTTTTTACCTATAAACATATAGGCAAGCATGGAATGATGCCCGTCAAATAAGACCCACTCATTATCTAGGGATTTAACTAACTTTATATTGGGCAGGCCTTCTGGAGTCATGATAGCTTTTCCTGAGTTGAGTTTCTCTGTCATTTCTTTAATTTTGCCTCTATCACTAATCCCATCCGTGTTGTGAAGGTTAATGATTGAGTTCAGAGGGATTCTGTTTTTGGGGTATTCTAAAATTAAATTTTTCTGTATCAATAGGTTATCAGTAAAAATTTTGTCTCTAAAAATATCGACTATATCATAAATATTCTTTTCTTTTGAACTTGTGATTTTTGAAAAGAAGCTTCTAACACAGTTTTTTTCCTGCTTTTTGATGTGTGTATCAGTGGGATAGAGAATCTTAACTATTCTATCTTTTTTTTCAGCTGAGAAGTCATTCATTTTACAATTATTTTTACTCTATATTAACTCTATTTTTTATCATTTTAAATTAACCTGACCTATTCATAAAAAAATGGCCATGTTTTCATTATTAATTTATTTCCAGCGATATACAAGATTATTTACAAAAACCATTATCTGAAAATATTTCTTGTTTTTATTTTTAATTTTAATCGCCATTTTTTTACCATTGAGGCGAGCCGACCTTGCTGCATCTGCTTCGTTACAGGGCATTCGAAGTGAAGGACCACGACTATGTCATCACGAGGAGCGAAGCGACGTGGTGATCTGACGACCATTTAATTATAAAGAGGTCATTGCGAGGAACACAGTGACGAAGCAATCTCAATGGTAAGCGCCTTACTTTGAGATTGCTCATTTCATTCGCAACGACATTCTATTTATAAAAAAGGTCATCGGAT
>DASRVI010000450.1:0-2893 GCA_035655135.1 Acidobacteriota bacterium
ATCCCATCACCCTTCTCACGCCAAACCATTATGAAGCAGCCAATATGGTCAATCATTCCTGCGAGAAAGATGAAGAAGTAGAAAAAGCAGGAAAAAAAATATTCTCCTTAATTAAAACAAAATATCTAATCATAAAAAGGGGAAAAAAGGGGATGACTGTATTGGATAAAACATTGCGGGCTATTCATATACCCACCGTAGCTAAAGAAGTCTATGATGTCACCGGAGCCGGTGATACAGTCATTGCCACCGCAAGTTTGGCTCTTCTTTCTGGAGCGTCTGTACAGGAAGCAGCCTTCCTGGCAAATGCAGCCGCAGGAATCGTGGTAGGTAAAATCGGGACAGCTGTGGCGACTCCAGAGGAACTAATAAAAATAATCAAAGAATAACGGGCAAAAATAAGAAGACAGTGCCATGGTATTAGATGCTGAGCTCCATCTGGTCCTTGTGGACATGACTTCTTTCTTTTTCAATCCGTTTCAAAATATCAGGCGTTACATCACCAGTGGGATATTTTCCATCAAAACAGGCACCGCAAAATTCATTTATATTTTCTCATGCTTTTAAAAATGGAAAGGTAGATTTAGACATGAAAAATCCATATTGTTCAGGAAGTAAAAAAACACTAGAGGATTATTTGAAATTATTTTGCAGGCTTCTTGAGATCAATCCAGAAGGGTTGAATTATCTCTTGGATATGGTTTTAATTTAATGAAGGGGGTGATGCAGTCTTGATAGTTTAGAATGATAGGAAAAACTAGAAAAATAAAGAAAGGAGGTAAAAAGATGAAGATAGTAACGACTAATAGTGAGAATGGTAATGTAGTACCGCTTGCTTGTACATGTACTCAATTCTTTTCTGATTGGGAAGCAGATCATCATACAGAATGTGTATGTCGCTGTGATGGATTGATGGGTGACTCTGACACTAAGCTTGATCAGCATTGGGTACAAGCTCCTTGATCATGTCTAAACTAAAAGAGAGGGGAGAGATTCTCCCCTCTTTTTTTTCACCAAATATTTCAAAAAACATGTCATTAATAGAGGACAGATGACCTTTATTAACGTCACATATGCTTTTCCTTGTCACCCATAAATATTTTGGCATGACTCTTGCTATATTGTTTTAGAGAGCATAATATCAATAAATGATAGATGCTTTTAGATGATTGCAAGGGGTGATTGATGAAAAAAATAAGTATAATCATCTTAATTTTTCTTTTAATTCCAACTTTATCTAACTTTTCCTTGCCACAGGAAGAACATGTGGAGAGAGTGGTCAGCATCGAGGTTCCGGTAAGGGTCTATAAAAAGGGGCATTTTATCAGAGACCTCTCCATTCATGACTTTCTTCTCCATGAAGACGGAGTGCAGCAGAAGATCGATGCTGTTTATTTGATAAAAAAGAAAACCATTGAAAGAGAGGAGAGGCATAAAGAAGCCGTAAAAACAAGAGAGCCTGAGATTGAATCACGGAATTTTGTGTTCGTGTTTGAGATCCGCACTTACCTTCCTAAATTAAATGAGGTCATGGACTATTTTTTCAACAAAGTAATGCTTCCCGGAGATTCGCTTAAGGTTTACACTCCAGTTCGGGCATATACCATCAAAGAGGATTCCTTTAAGATCCTATCCAAACAGAAAATCGCAGATCAGCTGAAAGCCAAATTAAGAAAGGACATTGTCATGGGGGCCTCTGATTACAGGAGTCTTTATGAGCAGATAAGAAAAATCGTTTACACTGAGGGATTTGAAGCTGTAGAAGATCCCATGTGCATGACTGTCTTAAGAAAGATGAAAGCTCTGCAGCAGGTTGATGTATCTAAACTCACTCAATTAGCAGAGAGCCTCAAACAAACTGAGGGACAAAAGCATGTGTTTTTATTTTATCAAAAACAGAGTCTTCCTATACCTGATTTTATTGATGAGTTTAAAAGGATGGAATTACTAGCCAGTATGCCCCAGCATGCGGAGGAAATAAAAACAGCTTTTTCAGATGCTTCCATATCCGGTCATTTTGTGTTCATAACAAAAAAGCCGTCCGATGAACTGGATTTAACACGAATGACCAATTATGCGGACCAGGAAATAAAAATGGAGGATTCCTCGGCCGAGATATTCGGTGCGTTTAATGACCTGGCCAAAGCCACTGGAGGCTTGACCGAAAGCTCAGCGAATGTGGCGGTAGCGTTTCAAAAAACAGTGGAGGCTACTGAAAATTATTATCTGGTCTACTATACACCCAGAGCTTATAAAGCGGACGGGAAATTCCATAAAATTGAGGTCCGTATTAGAGAAGGCGGCTACCGGATAACACACCGGGCAGGCTACATTGCAGATTGATGCAAAAAAGCTCAAGCTGTTATAGAATTAATTTTAGAGTTTGTCCCAAAGTGACGGGAAACATTAGTTCCATGCATAAGAAACTCTCAATTTAGAAAACTGTAACGGCTTATGGATATGAAGATATTTTCTCCAAAGTTCATCCCAGAGAGCCGGCTTATAGATCTTCCGAAAAGCGATCATCAACCAGTTCAAAAGCCCCTCATCACTCCACCGTCTTCCTACGTGTTTGACTCTATTGACTATCCGGCTGAAGGCACTCTCAATCGCATTGGTGGTGAGTGGAATCCAGCCTTTGCCCTCCAGCCAGTACTCAAAAACCAAAAGGGCATTGCTCGAAAAATTCTGGATATAAGTTCTGGCCTTCGGGTATTTTTCCGGATCAAGTGCTTTTATCAAATTATCAAAGCCATGTTTGATATCCTCGACCAGCTCCACCACAAGCTCTTTATCCGGAGGCAAAACCTCCTCCAGCAGCTCTTTCCTCAGAGAAAAAAGCAATATCTCTTTCATAAGCGCATGAAGAGGTTCTTGTTCTTGTTTTTTCGCT
>DASRVI010000451.1:0-13081 GCA_035655135.1 Acidobacteriota bacterium
ATTCCATTTTTTTTGTCTTAAAAATTTACTTTTTTCAAAATTGAATTGGTTTTTAGAATAAGAAACCGGTTCTTTTTCCATGCTTAGAATCTCTGTTTTTTGACTGAATTTTCCTACTTTGATCATCTGCCCCCAAGTTCCTATTCTTCGTTTTTTGAAAAGTTCCTGAATCTCGGGCTTGTTAAGCCGTCTGTTGATTGAGTTATCAAGATCGTAAACAATGGCTTTTCCTTCTTGATAAAAGTGAGTATCCTCAAGAGGAGGCTCTTCAAGAAATGAAAGGTGGGTTTTAATGCGTTCTAAGGCGATTTCTCTCTCCTCCAGATTCTTTCTTCGAGTGGAATAATTAGCCCTGAAATTCACCACCACATCCAGATTTTCGCTAAAGTGAAATAGATCAATGATCCTCTGAAAATAATATCTGTCTCTGCAGCCGTCAATGATAATCAGTTTTTTATCAGACTTTTCTTCAAGAAATCTTGTTAGAAATGCCCGGGGGTGGTCATCTTTTTCAGAATGCGGATAATCCTGATAATGGATGGGATCTATGTGTTTCTTCAGCCATTGAATTCCTAGGATCTGATTGAATATCTTTTGATCTCTTTTTCTGTCCCTCATCAGATAAAGGATTTCTTTGGGTTCCAGGTCTCCAAAACTTTCTAATATGGATTCACAAAAATAGGTTTTTCCTGTGCCCGAATCTCCATTCACAGCCATGACGGCTCTTCCTTGAGAATGGATGAGGTAATGCAGAGTTTCTGAAAGCTCGTAAAGCCCTCTCTGAGCGGGCTTCAGTCCCAGGATGCTGACAGCTCCCACATCATAAAGATAAAGAGTGTGCAGGAATTCAGGCATGTCGACTTCTCTTAATGCATTGACAGCTTCTTCAAATATTTGTTTGTTTCTTGATTTCAGGAGGGTGAGAAGAGAAATCAGGATATCAGCACTAATCCCTCCGTGTTTTTCTTTCTGGATTTTTCCGATTTCTCCAAGGGTCCAGCTTAAATGAGTTTTAATTTTAAAGGATCTGTGATGTTGATATTTCACCAAGGAGGGAAGTATATTGATTGATTCCAGACCGATTTTACCCAAGCTGCGCATGGCTTCTTCTTTCTGTCCTTCCAATAATGAAGGCTTTCTGGATCCGTCTGAATGTACATGGATCTTTTTGTCAGGCCCCTCCAACACTTTTTTTAGGGGCTTGACTGCTTGGTTTTCCTTTAAATTCCCTAAAGTATAGATGATATTTTCTCTTATGTTGGTGAAATGGAGAGGGAATGTTTTGAGTGCCTGCAAAAGGGCTTGGATTGATCTGGGATCTTGGAGGATACTGAGTATGACAGAAGCTCTGTAATGGATACCGCTTGATACGTCTATATTTTTGTCCTTGAGAAGCTGGATACAAGGTCTTAAAAGGGCTGGAGAGGTTTCAGTGACCACTCCCATAGGAGGGAAAATTTTTTCTCTAATTAAATCATAGCTCTCTTCTCTTTTTGCCTCAAGGACTGTTTGTTTGAGAAGTTTATTGATATCATCATTCAGTTTTTGTTCTTCAGCTATCAAACCAGGAATAATTCCCATGTCATGAGGAGAGAAATTTTTTATTTCATTGAATATCTGCTTGAACTGCTGTATTTCTTCTTTTGACAAACAATTTTTCAATATTTTGTCTGAATCCATAAAGCTTTTTTGGTATTTTTGGAGTTTCTTTTTCTCTTCTAAGTCCCAATCAGGAACAAAAGTATCCCTATTTTGACGCAGGGCTTCATATCTCATTATCCAGGCTAGGACATGCAGAATGATTAAAAAGGGATGATATTTTTGGGGTCTATGTGAGAACCCGAATTCAGAAGTAAGCTCCTGTTTTATTTTTTGTATAGACAGTTTTTTTATGGATACAAATGAGTTTTTCATAAGAGCTGTTCTCATTTTTAAGGCTATAGTCCAGCGAGGATTTTTTAAGAATGTCTTTATGATGGTATTTAAAGTAATATTTCTATTTTTTTTCTTCATCCTCCAAAGCTGAAAAAGGATTTCATTCACAGCCCGATGGATTGAATTTTTAGGATCTTCTTTCCAGCGCCCCAGAGGGTCTAGATAAACCATTTTTTTAGAGTTGAATTCTTGAATGAGGAGACATCCTGCCTGAAATACAGAATCAGGAGAAGGCTGGCCTATAAAGTTGTTTTTCATTTATCCCAGAAAAGTATGATTTTTATTGAGACAGCAGAAGGGATTCTTTATCTTCTTCAAATTGAGTCAGTTCACATCTAAAAAGCCATCCTTCTTTATAAGGAGATTTTTTTAAAAGGGAAAAATCTTTTTTTAATTTTTCATTGACTTCAAAAACTTTTCCAGTGGCTGGAGACCAAATGCCATAATTATAACCAGCATCATCCTTAATTTTGGCACACATTTCTCCCTGCATGACATTATCATTTTCATTAGGGAGCTGGAGACTGGTTATTCTTCCTACTGTTTTCAGGAAATCATGAACAACCCCCACCAGGCCTTTATTATTTTTTTCCGGAATCACCCAGGTATGCCCAATGATGTAATAGATACCTTTAGGCATGGTTGTAACAGGGGGTTCCTTTTCAGTTTTTTCATCCTCACTTTTGAAACATCTTGCCACCACGCTCCGCAATTGTTCTGGTGTGAAAGGTTTGGGTATGTAGTCAAAAGCACCAATTTTTATAGCTTGAACAGCAGTTTTAATGGTGGGATATCCCGTAATCATGATGACATTGATTTCAGGGAAACTTGTTCTTAAGGACTTAAGAAGATCGATGCCTCCTATTCCGGGCATCATCAAATCAGCAATAACCAGATGGTAGGTCTTTTCTTTTAAATTATCTAGAGCCTCTTCTCCACTCAAGGCTCTTTCCACTTCATATTGTTCACATTGGATAGCCCGGCCAATACTTTTGCAAACATTGATTTCATCGTCCACAATTAAAATATTTTTTTTATCCATTTTATCCTCACTTACTATGTGATAGGCAAAACCACAGTAAACGTGGTTCCTTGACTCACTTTACTGTTTGCCTTTATATGACCCTGATGCTGCTGAATGATTCCATAACTCACAGCCAGTCCTAAGCCGCTCCCGCTTTCTTTTGTGGTGAAAAAAGGATCGAAAAGTTTGTTTATGTTTTCTTGGGGAATTCCTTTTCCTGTATCTGTGATTTCAATGACCACTGATTTTTTGTCCTTAGAGAATCTTGTTGATAAAGTAATTTTTCCTCCATTTGGCATGGCTTCCGCCGCATTGATCATAAGGTTCCATATAACCTGTTTGATTTTGCTGGTGTCAATTTTAATATGGGGAAGATTTGAATCTAACTTTTTTATCACATTGATATTCTGGAATTTGAGCTGATTTTCCAAAAGCGCTGAGGTGTTGGTTATGAGACTGTTGATGTCCGCAGGAACTTTTTTAGGAGGACTCTGTCTGGAAAATTCCAATAAACCTTTGACAATACTCGAACATCGAGAGGTTTCCTCAGTAATGAGATCAAGACTTTCTTTGACATAGGGGTTATCTGCTTTTTCCAGTAAAAGATGGGAGTTAATGAGAATAGAGGTTAAGGGATTATTGATTTCATGAGCGATTCCAGCAGCCATTTTTCCAAGAGAAGCCAGTTTCTCAGATTGTATCAAAGAATCCTGCATTTCTTTGATTTTTTTGGTTCTTTCGTTCACTTGTTTTTCTAGAGTTTTTCCCCAATGAATGAGCTTCTGATTGGCTTTGTTTAGATTGTCAGTCATCTGGTTGAATGAGGTGGCAAGCTGGCCTATTTCGTCTTTTAAATTTGTACTCACTTTATGGTCTAAGTCACCTTTAGCGATTTCATTGGTGGCCACCACTAATTTTTTGAGTGGATTGATGATAGTGGAAGTGATCACAGTCAGTATAATCAAAAGTATGATCACACTCAGCACTGCCATCCCAGCAAAAGTTCCCATGACTCTGTTTCTTAAATCAATGTAAGGTTTTTCCAGCATCCCCACATAAAGAATGCCAATGATGTCTCCATTGATATTTTTTATGGGTTCATAAGCAGAAATATACCAATTGTTGACCACAAAGGCTCTGTCTACCCATATTTTTCCTTTGTTGAGAACAGCTTGATTGACTTCTCTGGACACTCTGGTTCCGATGGCTCTTTTTCCGTTTTCATTTTTCACATTGGTAGAGATCCTTAAATCTTGTTGGAAGATGGTCGCGGTTCCGATTTCCCTTCCTTTGTACATTTCTCCTTTAAAAACGATTTCTTTGACTTTGTCCACAATTTCATAGTTTCGGTTAAGAATAATCCCGGCATAAAGCACACCCAGGATTTCATTTTCTTCACTCATGACCGGAGCGGCTGCTTTTAGAACCATGGCGTTTTCTTCATGATCTTTTTCAAGAGGAACTGCTTTGGGGGTGGGAATGAATTCAATATAAGCTTTTTCCGCCAGTCCTTTTCCCTCTTTTATTAGATCTTCCCGGGGAGTGATTTGAGTAGAGGCCACTGTTTTTCCGGACAGAGCTCTTTGGAGCACAGGATCACTGGATTGGTCGTCTCCCCATATTTCAGGGTTGGAGGTCCTGAGCACAACTTTTCCTTCAGCATCTGTTACAGTGAGAAAATCAAGCGCAAATTCTTTTCTTATGAGAGAAAGATGTTTGAAAAGAGTTTCTCTTTGCTTGGTTTTTAACGAGTTTTGTATGGATTCACGCACTGAATTCAACCGGACAATATCTCTTATATCAAAAAGCTTTTCATTATAAACCATTCTGGCTGACGCCAGGTCATGATTGACTTTATCCTGAGCCAGAGAAAAAATAGTTTTATGCTCCAACCTGGTTCCAAAGATTAGCGTGAGAATCCCACCGAAACATATGACAAGGAGGAAACTTATGATGAATTTAGCCCTCAAAGGAAGACTGAGAAATCGATTATAGATTTGTTTGAGTGCCATTTTGCAAAAACTTTGTTTTACATAATACATAATAAGTGTAAAAGAATTTGAGGTATAAATCCATAGATAATTTCTCAACATAAGCCTCTTCATTTTTCCCAATCAGCCCTCACAGTGGATTCCTTATCCCATGGCCTCACCCTCTTGTCACCTTTTGATTTTTACGTAACAGCAGAGGTAAAAGAGATTGACAATCTTCATGAGGAAAACTATACTTTTAAGGCTAACAAAATATTAACCTGGGATATTTAGGGCGGTGTAGCTCAGATGGTTAGAGCATGCGGCTCATATCCGTAGTGTCGGGGGTTCAAATCCCTCCACCGCCATTTAACCTTTTTTACAAAAAGACTTATCAGAGAAGGGGATTTTCTTTCTGACAGACTAAGTATGACATGTTATAGTAAAGACATGCTGTTATTGAAAATTATTGAAGCCATAAAAAGGTATTCTCTTTTCAACAGAGGAGACAGGATTATTATTGCCTGTTCCGGTGGAGCTGATTCAGTGAGCCTTTTTCATGTCTTGAGACAGCTCAAAAACGAATGGGATTTTGATCTTCTCATAGGCCATTACAATCACAAGCTTCGCAGAGAAGCGGATGAAGATCAAGATTTTGTGGCTAATCTGGCTTCAGACCATTCCCTCCCTTTTTATTCAGAATCAGGAGACGTAAAAGCCTATGCTCAAAAAAACAACATGAATTTAGAACAGGCAGGAAGACAATTGAGATATGGATTCCTAAAAAAAATTGCCAGGAAGCATGGTTCTGCAAAAATAGCCACAGGTCACACCATGACGGATCAGGCAGAGACTGTGCTTATGAGAATTCTCCGAGGTACCGGACCTCAAGGGCTGGGAGGAATGAGACCGAAAACAAAGGAAGGTATTGTCAGACCTCTTATTCTGGCTAAAAGAGAAGAAGTGCAGAGATACATTGAAAAAAAGAATCTTAGATACCGAGTCGATGAAAGCAATTTTGATATGGATTTTTTAAGAAATAAAATAAGACACAGGCTTATTCCTTATATGAAGAATAATTACTCTCCTCATATTGTGGATCATTTAAGCCGTCTGGCGTCTATCATTCAAGAAGAGGATTTATTTCTTCAAGATATTTCAAGAAAAAAAGAAGCGCAGAGTGAAATAAAGACAAGGGGACAGAATCGATTGGATATGGATTTTCTTCACACTTTATATCCTGCTTTACAGAGACGAGTGGTGCGGGAGTATCTAGCCAAAATCCGAGGCGATTTAAGAGAGCTTTCTTATAAAGATATCCAATCAATTATTGACTTGAGAAGAGGCAAAGAATTTCATCTTGAGAAGGATTTGTTTTTAAATAACGAGAATGGACTGGTTGGGATTAAAGAAGAATCTCCAAAGTATAAGTATGAATACATATGGTCAGAAAAAACACCTCTTATCATTAAAGAGATAGGGATAACCATTAAAGGCTCAAGAATAAAAAAAGACACCTTTGAAAGAGATTTTGATAACAGAAAAAAAGTTTTTTTGGATTCATCCAAACTAAAATTTCCTCTGAAAGTCAGGAATAGACAGCAGGGAGATCGCTACAGGCCCCTAGGTGCTCCTGGAAAGCAAAAGCTTAAGGAATTGATGAGGGCAAAGCGGATCCCTGAATCATCCAGAGATAAAAAGCCAGTCTTTGTTTCCGAGCATGAGATTGTATGGGTCCAGGACCTTCCGGTTTCTGAAAACCATAAAGTGAAAAGTTCAACCAAAAATATCTTTAAAATAGAAATATTCTCCCAAAAATAAATATAATCAGGACAGATAATTTTCCTTCCAAATTTCAAAAACAAGGAGAGCCCATATTTGATGGCTGTTGTTGCTCTTTTTCTTTAGATGGGAATCGATTAAGTTGTTGACTGTCTTATAGTTGAAAAGTCCTTCTTTTTTTATTCTGCTTTCTTCTAAATAATCCAGCATCATTTCCTTTAACTCAGTTCGCAGCCAGTGTTTTATGGGAATGCTGAAACCTTCTTTTTTTCTGTATATGTTTTCTTTGGGAAGAAGTCTTTCCATAGTCTTTTTAAGAAGCCATTTGCTTGACATGCCTTTGAGTTTAAAATGTCCCGGGATTTGAAAGAGAAATTCCACCACTCTGTGGTCTAAAAAAGGAACTCTTGTTTCAAGAGAAGCAGCCATACTCATTCTATCTACTTTGACCAGGATATCATCCACCATATAGGAGTTTAAATCCAGAAAAAGCTCTTTATTTAGTTCATCATACCCTTGGATTTTTTTAAAAAGGGATTGAAATGGGTCAATTTCTAATAAAGATTGGATTCCGTTTAAGCCTTCTATAAAACCCTCAGAATAGAGAGATTGTTTTTTTTGGGGAGAAAGAAACATCATCCAGCGCAGGTGTCTCAGGTTTTTATCCATCTCCATTCCCTGACAATACCGCTGCATTTTGTTCCAGAACCCCTTTTTTTTGGGGGAAGGAGGAAATCTTTTTATAAGTGCCGGCAGCAAAAGATGAGCCGGTGCCATGATTGGATTTTTGGACAGTTTTTGGGCTTGATAGTGCTCATACCCGGCCAGAAGCTCATCTCCCCCATCTCCGGATAGGATAACCTTCACATGCTCTCGTGCCATTTTAGAGACCAGATAGGTAGGAAAGATGGAAAAATCTCCCAAGGGTTCATCCAAATGAAGAACGAGTTTTTCTGTAAGCTGAAGAATGTCGGGTTTCAGAATAAATTCTTTATGTTCAGTTTTAAACTTCTGAGCGATACGGCGGGCATGTCCCAGCTCATTATAAGTGTTGTATTCAAATCCTATGGAAAATGTTTTTATAGGAGAGGCCCCAAGTTCATGCATAAGTCCTACAATGCATGATGAATCAATGCCCCCGCTTAGAAAAGAACCTAAGGGGACATCACTGATGAGGCGTGATTGGACAGATTGTTTCAGCAAGGTATAGAGTTCATCCTGGAGAGAGTCCAGTGATGGGGTGATTTCTTTTCTTTTCCTTCTTTGGTCTAAAGAAAGTTCCCAGTATTTGCTTATTTTTACGGCCCCGTTTTGATAAGTCAGTATGCTTCCTGCTGGAAGTTTATAAATATTTTCAAATATGGAGTGAGGAGCTGGGATATATTCCAGGGTTAAAAATAGGTCCAGAGCTTTTAAGTTTAAGGTTGGTTTTATTTTAGGATAGGCAAGAATGGCTTTCAGTTCTGAACCAAAAACCAAAGTTCCATCTTTACAGAGAGAATAATAGAGAGGCTTGATGCCCAATCTGTCTCTGAGAAGGATTAGTTTATTGTTGTTTTTATCCCAAAGGGAAATGGCAAACATACCATTTGTTTTTTTTACAAACTCTTGCCCCCATTGTTCGTAACTGTGGACAATTGATTCTGTATCTGTTTGGGTTTTGAATCGATGTCCCCTTTGGATCAGTTCTTTCCGTAGATCTAAAAAATTGTAGATCTCCCCATTATAAGCAGTCCATACAGAACCATCTTCATTAGACAAGGGTTGATGACCGGTCTTGAGGTCAATGATGCTCAAGCGCCTCACTCCTAAGCACACGTTGGCTTCTGTGTGAATTCCTTGGTCATCTGGGCCCCGATGAACAATGGTTTGACACATGGATGATATATATGTTCGGGGAATGGGTTTGTTGTTTTCAGGCTGGATTATTCCGCATATACCACACATGGTTAGTCAGGGACTTTTCCTTTAACGATTTCAAGTTCAAAATAAACCCCCAGATATCTGTGCTCTTTGGCTTCCTCTATTTCAAGATAAGGTATAGATCCTTTTTGAGCTTTAATAGATAATTTATAGAGATGAATCCATTTATTCATTTGAAACACTTTTTTGGGAGTAAAGGTCAGTGAGCCGGTTTGAAGTTTGGTCAAAGTGATGCTTTTGGTTTCACCGGCAAAACATACTTTTATTTTGTTTGAATATCTGGGATTGTTTCTCAGATGAAAAGTGACCTGTTTTATGGGGTAAAACGTTTTGAGAACCATTTCTGCTTTTTTAGACCCACGGGTGTAAAATCCGTTTTTTTCTCCCATGGATTCGGTCCTGGGATGAAAATTGTCGTCAAGGAAATAGAGAAAAGTGTCCTTTATTCCCACTGGCTGCCTGTGGGCATAGGGATTGGTGTTGGTAGGAAAATTATTGACAAGAGTCATTTCAATGGGAAGAAGCTTAAAGGGAAATTTTTTAACATGAGTAGCTGGATAATGGGAATGCTGGAGAGGGCTTATCAGAATTTGTCCGATAAATACAGAAGCAAAAATCCAGCTGATCCCAATTTCTTTATAGTTTCGTTTAAGGCCTGGAAGAAAGAAAAAGAAAGGATAGATATTCAGAAAGTAACGGTTGGCCAGAGCTCCCCCTCCGCCTGCGTAATTATCAGGCATTCCTATGATCCATATGAGGATTTCTCCAAACAGAGCCACCAGAATAAGCCAGTTGAACAAATGTTTTCTTCGGAAGAAAAACACGATCAGAGCAAGAAAAGCAGGAAAAAAGTACCAGGTTATCCCTGCGTATCTCCCAAAGAAATAATAAAATATGTTGCATATAAAAACTTTGGGGGGATAAAAGTGTTTTTTGGTGTAGTCTTTGGTGGTCATCTCATATCCAGGGGTGTTTTCAAAAGTGAGGTCCTTTTTAGCCAGAGGAAAACCTCCTTCTCCATAAAAAGACTTTCGTTCTCCTCCTTGATAGTTCCAATCTCCTGTAATGAGCGCATTCCCTCCCCAAAAAATACCTGAAACCAGCAGGAAGACCCCCACCATAATTAATGCCTTGAGGTATCTTTTTTTTAGCAAAGAAAATAGAATTATAGGGCCTAAAAGGGCAATATTGGGGGGTTTAGAAAAAACCGCTATTCCAATAAGCACACAGGCAGTATAATCTGAGAAATCAGAGAGAAGAAATAATTTGAGTTTAGGAGCGGATTTTAAGATTTTTGATGAGTCTCTATGGTGGTGTTTGTAAAGCCAAAGAAACAGCGCTGAAAAAGCCAGAAATAGGTTAAAAAAATCAGGAGTCATCCAGAAAAAATAAGCCATGGCAATAGAGGCAAAAAGAAAAGTAAAGATAAAAGCGAGGGAAAGACCGTTGGGATTTGATAAAGAATAATAAGAGTACCCCATAAAAAGCAGAATCAGCAGGAGTATGGAGTGGAAAACAAAGAATCCATTCGCGCCAAATATTCGGACAAAAGGAGCGGCAAAAATGGAGAGAGCGAATGATTTGGCAAAGTAAATCTTATCTTCTTTTCCCTTTTTTAAAAAAATGCCTAAAGGGCCTGAAGGAAAATCTTTATAATAACGGATCAGGTCTTTTTTAGTGTATTCAAGGTCTCCATCATGGCCCAGGCTCTGAGTCATCATATAATAGGTGGATTCATCGGAGAAAAGAAAGTTTTTTTGAAGGGAATGAATGTTTAAGGATATTGAGGAAGCAACGGCAAAGAAAAACACAAAAAGAATGATATATTTAAATTTATGATCCTCAAAATTCATGGATATACCATTACCATACTTCCCTGGAAAATTCAACTGAGAGGCGGGAGAGCATGGGATTCGTCACCCGCTCGATTCCCTCTTTATTGAACAAAATTTATCGAGGAAATAGAGATGCTTACTAAGTAATGGCTAGTCTTTAGAGAGGGGATCACTTCGCCGATAACGATGATAATTATTTGTAAATATAACCTTTTAAATCACCCTAAAGTGGTATTGACTTAACATACATAAAATATTATTTATATATATGTAATTAAAGGGATAAATGGCGATTTTTGTCACAAAAGTAAAAAATTGTGTCATTTTTAAAAAATATGGATTAAAAAGGTCTTGTTAAAATATGATTTATGAAGCACTTACAGAAAAGATAAGATGGCATATTACTTGCATTTTAAAAAAAAGGAGAAATCTCTCACAAATAAAAGAGTTGTAAACAGGAACGGCAAATAGTAGAATGGAAGAAAATTAGGGCGGGTTATTAATGAGTGAAAAAATAATATTTAAAAATCAGGAGGGCGTCACTTTACTTGAGACTTTAGTGGTGCTGGCTCTTTTGGGGATGATTCTTGCTTGGTCTTTTCCAAGCATACTCAATACTTTAGAGACAAGAAACCTTGAAAACGCAGCCAGAGACATTTTGACTGTTCTCCAGCGAGCCAAATATCTGGCAGTGGAGGAAAAGGTGTCTTACAGAGTTAGGTTTTATAATGACAACGGACCATGGCAGTATGTGATCGAAACAGAGAACTCACCCGGAAACTGGGTCACCACTCCTGGATTCGTACCCAAGACCATTTCCACTAAGTTTAATGTCACGGTCAACCTACCCTCAGAGATTGTTACTTTCTCATCTATGGGTTTTATCAATGATTTTGATTCTGATCTAAACTCGGTTAACCTGCAAAGTGATAAATTGGAATCATACAATCAGCCGGACCTTCGGGTGGTGAGTGTATTTGCCGGCGGTTCTGTTAGGTATGAAAAGACTCAAAGTGAGGAATGATGAACATAAATAAATGGATATCCAAAAAAAAGCTTTTTTTGAAAAAGAAATCAAGGGAAGAAGGATTTTCGCTTATAGAAGCTGTGGTTGCGATTGCATTGATGGGGACAGCTGCTCTGGGATTGGCTCAGCTTTTTACTTACAGCATTCTGGTCAATTCCCGTGCTGATGAGATATCCAATGCCACTTTTTTAGCCCAACAGCAGATCGATTCGTTGAGAGGATTGACAGCCACGGAATTGAATATGCTGACTTCCACTAAAATAGACGAGACCATTGATCAGAACAATGACGGGACCTATGATTACCGAAGGATTACAGAAATCCAGCTGGTTATCGATCGCTGGGAGGTTAAAGTCATGGTGTTTCCCGGAGAACAACTAGGAAAAAGCGCGGATGTGCTTTTTCAAAATCCTGGACAGTATCATGCCATGGCCAACATGAGCACAGTGATAAGCCGTTAAAAGGGAAAAGGAATCAATGATGAGAAGACCAAAAAATAAAAAACCAAGAAATGGGTTTACCCTGGTTGAATTTATGGTAGCCAGTGTGGTCATTCTTGTAGTGGTCATGGGGGGGCTGGCTCTTTATATGCAGAGTAATCGAATATCTGTGGATCAGCAGAATTTTGCCGAGCTTCAGCATGATGTGCGCTCTGGGATGTTTTTTATATCCAGGGATGTCCGGTCTGCGGGAGTGGGTCTTCCTTTAGAATTTGTGGGGTATTTTATGGAGGGAGTGGACAAAGAATCTCAGGGAGAAGAAGTAGAGCCTGATAGGCTGACAATAATGGGAAACTTGGAAGACCCTTTAAATGTGACCATTGAAAATTATCAGGGTTCTGCAGCCAATGCAGCAATTGTTGACTACAGCTTTGAGCAGTATCCTTATCCTGACAGTTTCTATGAGAACAAAGTGGTGATTGTTCTTCCCAATCCTGATTCGGGATGCATGGCCGGGGAGCTGAGGCAGATCACTCATGTCACTCATTCGGCTTCAGGCAATAATGAGAAATTTAATTTTTCTTCAGGGCTGGCTAAAGAATTCAATCCTCCCGGAGGTCTGAGCGGCACCTGTCCCAGCTCCAATGATTATGACGGAGGCACCATTGCGTTTGTGGATGTGAAGGAGTACTGGCTGGATCAGACAGGGAACTATCCCGGACTCACAGCTGGCGATAATGGCTACATCGGAGGGGGTGTGGGTAATGTTCTGTATGTGACCCATAATGGAGTCCACAAACCGCTGGCTCAAAACGTGGAAAATCTTCAGTTCCAGTATAATGGGGATCTGGATGATGATGGTCTGCTGGATGGTTTTGTGGACTGGCAGAATGGAACTTGGACTGGAGACCCAACCATAATAAGCCGTATTTCCCAGGTCAGGATCATGGTATTGGGAAGAACAGCCGAGCGTTATCATAGTGTTTCAGGGACTCCTCCGGATAATCTTCATCTGTACAGGCGCCCTTCTTTGGCCAACAGTCCCGGGGCTAGTGATGATGACCTTCACAGACGTTTTTTGCTGGTATCCACAGCCAACGTAAGGAATAAAACTTTGAATCTTTACAATATAGGGACCCGATAAA
>DASRVI010000452.1:0-9151 GCA_035655135.1 Acidobacteriota bacterium
TGGACTGAACCCAAACCCCTCCCTTGGCCTGTGAATACAGGGGGCTGGGAAGCCACTCCTTATCTCACCCCTGATGGTCAGACCCTGTACTTAAATTCAGCTCGTGGAGAGGAAAACAAAAAAGATGTGGATATCTGGAAGTTTGAGCTGGTAGAGGGCAAATGGACCCATCCCCGTTTGATGGACGGGTTTTTTCAGTCTGAAAAACACGATTACGATCCCTGCCTTTCTCCGGACGGCTCAAAATTTTATTTCACCTCCAACAGAGAAGGCGGTCTAGGCGGTTCCGATATTTGGGTGGTTGAGAGAGTCCGGAAATGAAATCACCATATAGGAGAGCTGGCATGAATCTCAGTACTACACCTATGTCCAACTGGGAATCAACACTACTGAAAATAAGCATCTGGCCTTTTCTCATGGCTGCGTTATTGGCTGTCGTTATCACTCTTTTAACGGTCAGCTATCAATCCATCAAAGCCGCTGTTGCCAATCCGGTTGATGCGATAAGGTATGAATAAAATACATTTTGAAGTTTTTTGGACTTTCTGTTATAAAGAAATCGAATTTAGAATGTAAACAAATTTTACATTTGTAAATTTTAGTTAGATGGAAATGGGGAATAATAGAATCAATCCATCTCAACTTCCCTGAACAATAAAATTTCTATGGATTGGCATGAAATCTGCATTCATTCTGGAGAGATGGTGTGTTATCATTTTGGTTTTTGGCTGACTAAGGATGAGAAAACTTATGTTGATATGGGGTTTACTCCTTATCACCCCAAGCACCAGGAAGTAACTAAAACTATCACTTTAAGTGATGCGGGCCGCTACACAATTTGCCTTTACTGCAAAGATTGGGGTGGAATGGAGTCTGCTCATGACCAGCTGATGGATGAAGTCAAAGAAGGATGAATAACAAAGGAGAGAACCAATCCCAAAAAACTCGTACATTTAAATAAACATGGAAAAGAAATCAAAAATGAGAAAGGAAATGATTGACGTCAAAGCAATTGTTGTGATGATCGCTATTGGTGTCCTGTTATTTTTTGAGGGTTCCTGTCATTCTGAATCACATGAGGACATAGTTGAATCAGCTTTCTGGCCCTATAAAGAGCTCCAGCAGAAATTGGAGAAGGAATTTGATCGACTTGATTTTGCCAAGACCAGAGGATTGATTTTAGATGTGAGAGATAACGCTGGCGGCAATTCCAAGGCAGGTGATTTCATCCTCTCCTATCTCATTGATAAGCCGTTTAAAGCCAGGTTATTTAAAGCTAGAAAAAAAGGATTTCTCAAAGTTCTTCCCAATATTTTTGCCAAAACAGGGGTTAGATTATCTTCCCTGGGTAAAGAATGGTTCACCAAAGAAAACAGGATCAAACCTTATTCCAAAAAACATTTCTCAGGACCGGTCACTGTTCTGATAAACAGACATACAGCCAGTGCTGCCGAAGACTTTGCAGCCGCTTTTAAGGAAAACAAAAGAGCACTGCTGGTTGGAGAAACAACAAGCGGCGGCACAGGGAACGGAGTCTGGTCCATTCTTCCAGGCTATGGAAGACTCAGGGTCACTGTGAACCTAGGGGCTTATGTAAACGGAGACCTGTGGCACAGTGTGGGAATAAAACCAGATGTAAAGGTTCAGAAGCAAAGGAGAGATATCATTCATCATCACGATCCGGTGATTGAAAAAAGCATTGAAATCATAAAATATTTACAGGAAACAGAACATCTCGATTTCAACAGTCCAGAATTTACGGATGTTATGTCAGAATTATTGACCCATGACATGAGCCTCGAGACCAAACTAGAAAAATTGTATTATTTTACGCGTGATTCGCTTCCCTTTGCCTCTGACGCCAGCCTATATGCTTCCCAAGTCCTAAAAAAAAAGAAAGCACTGTGCTATACCAAAGCCATGGTGTATGTCTCGTTTTGCAGAAGATTGGGAGTTCCAGCTAAATTAGCTGAAGAGCATTTTATTATGAAGGCGAATAACAGGAAACATATACACGGCATAGCTCAGCTTTTTTACAACGGTAAATGGATTTACGTCGATACTGTCTCCAACAGGGACGCTTTAGGTTTCTGGGCTGTTGATGAATCTGATCCCTTTAAAGCACCTGAATTTTCTTTAGAAAGCAATGTAATAGTCAGTGATGAGTATTACCAAGATTTGTCTTTCAAAGATTATGAGACAAATGATGTTCCGAAGAAGTGGTTGAAACAAATGCAGAAATTTTTAAATACAGGTGAATGGTAAGACGAAAAAAATGAAGAATAAAATTTATGTGATTATTGGACTATTCTTTGCTGCGCCCTTTATCTTCCTAAAGAATATACCCCGGAAAAGCCATGGCCCATCATCTATGCTTTTGATCCCTCAGCCAGGGGAGAAGTGCCGGTGGAACATTTCAGAGAAAGCCGGAAGTACCATAAGATCATAGAGAAAATCAAATAGAATAGATGGAGCCAGACCCTAAGCTTGAAATGGAGTTTGAGTTGGCAGAAAAAGAGGGAGAAATCAAGTTCTGAGAGAGTAGTCAATCATGTGCAAAGAAGTTCTGTTAAATATAGACAGGAGATAAACCATGAAAAGGGACCAAAGTTATCAAATCTTTTGGGAGACCTTCAATGTCCCGAGTAAGCTGAAAGAGATCATACCTAAAATACTTTCTGAAGACGAAGCAAATATCTTGAGTTATCTTTCAGATAAAAAGGTCACTTCTTCAGATATTTTCCTGAGGTTTCCTTATTTGCCGGCAGACATTCTCAAATCCTCTTTTGAAAAGGGATATATAATCAGGCATGAAGAAGGAGATGAGAAATTTTACACCAGCTGCAGCCTCGAAGGAATCATCAAGAGATTCATTATCCACAGTTCGACCTTAAATGAATTAACTCAAAAGGACATGTCAATCATCCAAAAATACATAACCTCGGGAGCGCTTAAGGAGATGAAGGAAAGCAAAAAACCAGTATACCGAGTTCTTCCCATCGATGTCACTATTGAGGATAAAAGGCAGCTGGTTCCCTTTTATCAAGCAAAGTCATATATCCAACAATCATCAAAGGTTGCGGTTGTTAACTGCTTATGCAGGGCCACTTACCGAAACTGTGACAAGCCTTTGAAGGTCTGTCTCTCTCTAAACCAAAAAGCTGAATTTTTCATCGATCGAAAAATCGGAGAAGAAATAGATGTCAAACAAGCACTTGAAGTTTTGGATATTGCGCGACAGCACGATCTGATCCATTCTATTAATAATGTGGAAAATCCAGAGTATCTCTGCAACTGCTGTGAGTGCTGCTGTGTGTATATTCAGGGATTGAAAAAATTCGGAATATTCACTTCTATAGGTAAGTCCGCATTTGCTGCCAAAATCTTAAATGAACTCTGCGATATGTGTGGTTTGTGTATTGAAAAGTGTCCTTTCGGAGCCTTTTCATTGGAGAATGAGACTATGGTTATAGATGAAGAAAAGTGTTTTGGCTGCGGCCTCTGCTCTTATCACTGCCCCCAGTCAGCCATTCAACTGATTATGAAAAAACAGGATGACTTGCTGTGAGAGATGAAGACTGATATCTTTAAGTTTGTATTTGAAACAAAAAAGACTATAAGATATGATTTAGAAACAGAGAAAAGATGATGAAGCAAAAAGGCGGCTTGCCTCATGTTTTGTTTTTAACCCTAATACTAGCCCTCTTATTCTGGATTCCCATTCCTGGATTGAGAGAGTTTGCGGGATTTAAGAAATTTCTTTATTTTATTGTGATTGGGTTTCTTGATGCAGTGGTTTTGTCTTATCTAGTTCTTTATTCCAAATGGAGCGGATGGAAGCTGATCGCATCTGTTTTTGTTCTGTTTTACGGTGTCATGACTTTTATGAGTCAGATTGAGACAGTGGTCTTTCTCAATTATCTTCAGGAAATCGTCACCAGAGGGGAAATTCCCAGATTGTTTATAGAAGGCATTATCATTGCCGGAGTATTTTCGCCCCTAGCGGTTTTTGTCTACGGCAGGAACAAAAAAGAAAGCCTGACAGTCCTAAAAAAAGCATCTCAATCTCCTCTCACATTGGTTTGGAAATTTTTGTTAGTGGGGGTTGTTTATATGTTTGTTTATCTCCTTTTCGGAGCTTTTGTGTTTAAGCCCCTTGCCGGAGAAGCCTTTAACCAATTCTATGGCAGTATACAGCTCCCAGCTTGGATACTTCCTTTTCAGGTCTTAAGGGGAGTCCTGTGGGGATTGATGGCTTTTCTCATCTTAAAAATGATGAGAGAATGGAAAAGGGCAAGATTAATGACAGCTCTTCTTTTCTCAGTCATTATGGGAACCCTTCTCTTAGCCCCCAATCCTTATATGCCTGAAAAAATACGGTTGGCCCATTTTGTGGAAGTATCAGTTTCGAATTTTATTTTTGGCTGGATTGCGGTGACTATCCTGGCAAAAAAAAATCACGGAACCAATCAGAAGTAAAATTCGCATATATTGATAAAGGCAAGGAAAAAGCCCAAGTTTAATCAGGAGAAATTTTTATGATGAAAACAATGACTCATGTGCTGCTTTTTGTAATAACTTTATTATTATTGTTTCTTAGCTGCTGTACAGAGACAAAAGAAAGTGCTGTTGAGCAAGGATATCCTCTGGATATCGATGAGTATGAATTCCTGAGATTTTCCGGGGGACAGGAGATTATCTCTCCTGACAGGGTCGTTCGAGCAGATAACAACTGGCAAATTTTATTATCCTGTTTAGAAGCCAAAACCAGGAAAGAATTAAAAAAAGAAAACATCAAATTTACCGAAAGCCAGCTCATGCTTCTCCAAGCCATGAGATTTATTGATTGTGATGACAAAATTATTAAAACCACTTTGCCCATTCTCGGCGCCAAAGAAAAGCAGAAGCTCATTCCCTATCTCCGCCAATTAGCCCAGGATATAACGCCTCTTCTCAGCGATGATATCCTTAAGCTTAAAGAAATTTTGATCAGCCAGGGATATCCGGAACATGTGTTCAGTATGATCTTTTCCGGGGTTGTGGACGGTGTGGTCTGGTTTCCTTTTCGGGCTCAAGGATTGGTGAGTGAATTTTCTTTATCCCAGGAAAGACCTCTTTTTGATGGGGTGTACTGGGCTTACACGCCCAAAAGAGATTTCAGAGGAGGATCCAATATTGCCGTTGGTGAAAAGACACTGGTGGTGCTCAACTGGAGTGACGGCCCGCAGGAAAAGATCCAGAAGATATTTCACTGGGAAAATCTTTATTCCATACAGGAACAGCTGGATCAGCACAGGCGGATCGTTGAACAGGACCTGATAGACCAGCTGCTGCCTTACGGAGTCGTGGATGAAGAGGGCCGCATGACTGTTCCTGTGATTGAAATGAAAAGGGATGACCCTTTATTTCAGATCTGTCAGTCCATGGCTGCAAACATAGTGGGATTCATGAACCAAAATCTGGACCTGGAAGCGCTTCAGACAGAATACAGACTGCCTGACAAAGAAGCAGCCTTTGTGGTGGCCTATCACGAGTGGATGTGGGAGTTTATGGAATACATCACTGAAATCGGTCTCATTGTTAAGCCTCTGGCGTTTGAGCAGCCTGAGCTGGCTGAAAAAAAGGATATCGGTAAATTATTGTTTGTGATCAAGGGGACTATTTCAGACCTGGAACCATGAGGCGGGCTCTCCAATTTTTCATCAACTCCAGTACTTTGTCTACAGGAAGCGCTTCCTGTATTCTGCCGTTTTTGCCCTTCATGGTCTCTGCCTTAAACATTGAATTGAGGATTGCTTCCTCACACGCTTCGGCTGCAGCCAGAAACAGCGGAGACATCATCCGGTTGGAAACCACTTCGTATGTTTCTAGCGGCCTAGACCTGTAGGGAATCCTGACTTCCCGAGCTGTTGAAAAAGCAATGGCATAGTCGCCGCTTCCGTTTGAATAGAACCCTCCAGTGCGAGCAATTCCCAGTAGAGCTCTTTTAGCCAGCCGCTTGAGATTTCTCGCCAGAAGGGGAGCATCTGTAGCCACAACCACCATGCAGGACCCTTCTTCTTCAGGTTCCAAAAACCTTCTGTAGGCATAACGGCCCAGCTCTTTGCCTGCTGGAAAGCCATTTATAGTCAGCACTCCTCCGTGATTGGTCTGAACCAGAACCCCCACGGTGTATCCGCCCAGCTCAGAAGGGAGCTTTCGGGATGAGGTGCCGATGCCTCCCTTAAATCCAAAACAAGTCGTTCCTGTGCCGGCTCCCACGCATCCCTCTTCCACCAGGCCCGAACATGCTTTTTCAAGTGCGCTCAGCACATGGCTCTTTTTCACATGCCTTCCTCTTATATCATTGAGATACCCGTCATTGGTCTCTCCCACCACCGGATTCACAGATCCCACTCTTTCGTTTCCGGGATAAGAGAGCACATAATCAAGAACCGCATCCGCAGCTGTGGGAACACTCAATGTGTTGGTGAGCACAATGGGGGTTTCCAGAGACCCCAGCTCATTAATCTGAGTTGTGCCGGTGAGCTTGCCGAATCCATTAGCCACATACACAGCTCCAGGCACTTTATCCTGAAACACATTGCCTCCGTGAGGCAGAATCACTGTTACGCCTGTTCTTATATCCTCTCCCCGAATCAGAGTGGTGTGCCCCACTCGAACTCCATTAACATCCGTGATGGCATTCCATTCGCCCGGTTTGAATAGGCCCACTTCAATCCCGGCTTCTCTCACTCGGGGTCTCTCGTTTCCCCATAAAAAAGATATAGCCAATAATAAGCAACAAAAAACAGGAACTGATTTTTTCATTTTCTGGCCTCCTTAGGAAGTCATAAAATCCCATGTTATTTTATGGCAAAGAAAAAATCAATATGAGTGTTTTTTTCTTTATTTTATTAAAATGGACTGGATTGTGAGAAATTTAGAGAAGAACTGCGTCCTATGAAATGCCTGAAAAAAGAGAGAAGGAATGGGGTGCTGGCTGTAAGGGGAATATAAGCAAAAGGGGGTAATAAGAGGGGAATCCATGTCCAGCCAGCAAAACATGAATCAAATGCATTATAACATATTCCATAAAGGATTTGTAGAGAGTTTTTAAATTTTTTTATTTTTTTTGTAAAAAGTAGAGAGAACTTGACATCATAAAATGATTCATATTAGATTTTATGTGCCTATGGGATATTTAAGAGGGTTTGTCATATTTCTGTTGTTTTTTGTTTTTTTAAGTTCCCCAACAGCATTCTATCCAAATATTTTTTTCAGCCCGGATAATAAAAATATCATCCGGTACAATTGGCTGGATATTGTTTTTAGACAGGCCAAAAACTATTATAAGAACGGGCGGTATGAGCAGGCACTCAAGGCATTTCAGACAGCTTCGGTCTTTGCTGAGCACGGAAATGAGGAAAGGAGTTATTTGGAATGCAGATTCTATGTGGCGCTTTGTTACTGGAGTCAAAGCAGAACTGAAGATTCTTATCAAGAATTTTCGCGGTTATTAGATAGAATGGCCGTAAATGGCATAACAAATAAGCAGGATGAAATAAAAAAAGTACTGGAAGTTTTGGACCTTTATAAGCTGGGCATAGAACTGGGAGAAAAACGGGAGTTTAAAAATTCTTTAGGTGCATTCCAAAAAGCCCTGAAAACCGCAGAAGAAATTTCAAGAAGAGAACTGAAGCAGAGAATTTTACGTCAGATAAGCATCAATTACTGGGACATGAATGACCTAAATCATTTTTATTATTTTAATGATTTGTCTCTGAGTTTGGCAAAGAAAATGAAACACAGAGAAGAAGTCGGCAAGTGTTTGAATAATATGGGGATATTTCATTGGAAATCTTATGAGCATTCAAAAGCTTTAGTGAGTTACAAGCAGGCCTTGGATATCTTCAGGCATCTGGAAAACAGAGAAGAAGAGTCGAATATTTTGCATAACCTGGGGGTTATATACAAAGATTTCGGGTATTTAGATAAAGCCATGAATCATTTGAAACAGGCCCTGGAGATGGATAAAAAAATTGATGGATATAGGTATTTTTCTTATGACTACATGAATATAGGAATTATTTATAAGATGGAAGCAGAGAAAGAAAACAACAAACAACTGGCGCAAAAAGCCATAGATTTTTTCAATAAAAGTTATGTTTTAGCTGATAACCAAGGAGAGGAGATCATTAAGATCAAGAATTTAAATAATATCGGGAGCTTTTATTTGGAGATGAATGAATATGCCAAAGCCCTTCCTTATCTTAAGAAAAGCTTTAGAGGAGCTGATGAGATTCGTGATTATGAATCAATGAGCATGATTTTAAATAACATAGGATATGTCTATTTAAAAACTGAAGAATACAAAAATGCAGAGAAATTTTTTGAACAAGCTGTGCAGGTGGCACAGGACAGCAAAGCTTATAACACTTTATGGGAGGCATATTTTGGATTGGGCATTTTAAAAGAAGAGAGAGGAAAGTTTTTGGAAGCAGAGGAATATTATTTAAACTCGATCAGAGCCATCGAGACAGTCAAAAACAGGATAGTTCTGGACCTTCATAATGCTGGTTTTGCTCAGAGTAAAATGAAAGTTTATGAAAAATTAATGGATTTGTTGTTTTTTCTTTATGAAAAGGATCCCAATGGTGAATATGGCGAAAAAATGTTTCAAGTGGCAGAAAGAGCCAAAGCTCGGGTGTTGTTGGAAAATTTAGCGCATTCAGAATTCAACAATAAAGAAAAGATTAGTTTTGACAGCACGGATTTCACGGCTGATATGCTCAAAGAAACCCAAAATTATCTGAAAAACAATAAGGCAGTCATTTTTGAGTATTTTTTAGGAGACAATAGGTCGTATTTGTTCAGAGTTACAAGTAAGGACCTAAAAATCTTTCCTCTTCCCTCAAAAAAGTCAATAGCAACCTCTCTTCAAGGATACCTGAAGCTGCTGAAAAGTCCGCCTAAAGGTGAATTTAAGGGTAGACCTGCATCCAAAAGAATTTACAAGGAACTTCTCTTTCCTCTGAACAGCCTGGAACCTCATGCTTTTAAGAATATCATTATTATTCCCAGCGGCATCCTTTATTATCTTCCCTTTGAAACTTTGATTGATCCCAAACAAAAAAATGATTATTTAATCTCTCGGTATCAGATTTCGTAT